>JAMNXX010000075.1 GCA_023623095.1 Bacillota bacterium
AATTTTAAAAAATCTTGAAAATCTTGAAAAAAAAAATTTTAGAATCTTACCCAAAGGACAAATCGATTTTGGAGGAGTTTGAAAATATCAAAAACATTGTGCGTGATCTATTAGAAAAATAGCCCCTTTTGGGAGGTGAAAAAATGATATTTGAAGGGTTAGCGGAGAAGCTTCAGGGTGCATTGCAGAAATTAAAAAACAAAGGAAAACTTACGGAAAAAGACGTACAAGAAGCAATGCGAGAAGTAAAACTCGCATTATTGGAAGCAGATGTTAACTTTAAGGTTGTAAAAGAGTTTATCAATAAGGTGAAAGAACGAGCAGTTGGGGCTGAAGTAATGGAAAGCCTAACCCCAGGTCAGCAAGTCATTAAAATTGTAAATGAAGAATTGACTGCCTTAATGGGAACTGTTCCGGGCAAGCTTACTTTTTCATCAAGTCCTCCCAGTATATTTATGCTTGTCGGATTGCAGGGTTCTGGAAAAACGACCACAAGCGGGAAACTGGGCGGATATTTAAAAAAGATGGGAAAGAGACCTTTATTGGTTGCTGCAGATATTTATAGGCCGGCTGCGATTAAGCAATTAGAGGTTGTAGGGAGCAAATTGGATATCCCCGTATTTTCTATGGGTGATAAATTGGGCCCGGTCAATATTGCAAAAGCAGCTGTAGAGCATGCTCACAAGCATGGAAATGATACCATTATTATAGATACTGCTGGAAGGCTTCATATTGATGAAGAGCTGATGGAGGAATTGGTTCGTATCAAAGAAGCGATTGTTCCGCATGAAATTTTACTAGTTGTTGATGCCATGACAGGACAGGATGCGGTCAATGTTGCAAAAAATTTCAATGAGAAATTGGGAATAGATGGCGTCATATTAACCAAATTAGATGGAGATACAAGAGGCGGAGCAGCATTATCCGTTCGGGCTGTCACGCAAAAACCCATCAAATTTGCTGGAATGGGAGAAAAATTGGATGATCTGGAAGTTTTCTATCCCGATAGAATGGCTTCTAGAATTCTAGGTATGGGAGATGTTCTAACGCTTATTGAAAAGGCACAAGCGAATTTCGATGAGAAAAAAGCCAGGGAATTAGAAAAAAAGATCAAAAATCAGGAATTCGACTTTGATGATTTCCTAGAGCAGCTGCAGCAAATGAAGAATATGGGACCTATGAATCAGCTGCTGGAAATGATTCCAGGTGTTAATCGCAAGCAGTTAAAAGATCTTGAAATCGATGAAAAAGAATTTGCTCACATTGAGGCTATCATTCAATCCATGACAAACGAAGAGCGGCGAAATCCTTCTATCATTAATGGAAGCAGAAGGAAAAGAATTGCGCGTGGCAGTGGCGTAACGGTCAATAAAGTGAATAGCCTTTTAAAACAATTTGCACAGATGAAGAAGATGATGAAACAATTTGCACAAATGGAAAAAAGCATGAAGAAGGGTGGAAAAATGAAAATTCCATTCTTTGGAAGATAAATTAAGCGATAGCTTTACTAGAATTTCATGAAAATCAATGGCGAAGAGGAGGTGAATTTCATGGCAGTAAAAATTCGTTTAAAAAGAATGGGAGCTAAAAAAAGACCTTTTTATAGACTGGTCGTTGCAGATTCTCGTTCACCTAGAGATGGAAGATTTATTGAAGAGATAGGATTTTACAATCCCATTGCTGATCCCGCAGAAGTGAAGATCAACGATGAAAAGGCTATCCAGTGGCTTAAAAATGGGGCACAGCCAACGGATACAGTAAAAGATATTTTTAGAAAGTATGGTATTTTAGAAAAATTTGAAGAAGCTAAGAAAGCGTAGGGTGCTCTTAGGGGGTGTAAAGAGTGGGAGAATTAGTTAAAACAATTGCAAAAGCCTTAGTAGATAGCCCAGAAGAAGTATCTGTTACAGAGATTGAAGGACGACAATCACTCATTATAGAATTAAAAGTTGCACCAGAAGATATGGGCAAGGTGATTGGAAAACAAGGAAGAATTGCAAAAGCAATTCGAACAGTTGTGAAAGCAGCTGCTACAAAAGAAAACAAGAGAGTTGTTGTTGAGATCATTCAATAATCATCCGTAGAAAAAAGGATTAGGATATACCTAATCCTTTTATAATATTTGTGTTTTTGGATATAATGAAAACAATGCAAGTAATTTAGGGGGATTTTTTATGGCAATGCGATTACTGCGGGTCGGACAGATTATAAATGCGCAGGGAATACGCGGAGAGTTAAGGGTATATCCACTAACGGATTATAAAGAAAGGTTTGAAGAATTAGAATATGTGTATATAGAAGGAGATCCTTCTTTAAAATACGATATTCAAAATGTAAGGTATAAAAATGAGCTGGTCTTGCTTAAACTCAAAGGGATAGATGATCGAAACGCTGCCGAAGCTCTCAAGGAAAAATATTTAATAATTGATGAGACGCAGAAGAGAGAGCTTCCTGAAGATACTTATTTGATTGCGGATTTAATCGGGCTGGAGGTTTATTCTGAAACAAATGAATGGATCGGGACGCTCATCGATGTCATCCAGTCAACCGGACAGGATTTATATGAAATCCTCATCCGGGAAGATCCTCCTAAGACTGCATTGGTTCCGGCAGTCAAAGAATTTATTCTAGACGTAAACGTCGATAAAAAAAGGATGACAATAAAGGTGATTGAGGGTTTGATAGAATGAGGATAGATATTCTGACGCTTTTCCCGGATATGTTTCATGTTCCTTTGAGCGAGAGCATTATTGGTCGCGCAAGAAAAAAAGGGTTGCTGGATATTCGCATATTCAATATTAGAGATTTTGCTGAAAATAAACATAAGCGTGTTGACGATTATCCGTACGGAGGAGGAGCGGGGATGATCCTGATGCCTCAGCCGGTATTTGCTGCATTGGAGGCAGTTGATGCAAAATCCAGCAGAATCATTTACCCTTCACCGAAAGGGAAAATATTTAATCAACAATTGGCTATCGACCTGTCAAAAGAAGAGCGGTTGGTCTTCATATGCGGACATTATGAAGGAATCGATCAGCGCATTATCGATCATTGGGTCACAGACGAAATTTCCATAGGAGATTATGTGCTGACAGGCGGAGAGTTGCCTGTGATGGTTATCATCGATGCAGTCAGTCGAATGATTCCTGGGGTATTGGGACAAGAAGAGTCTTATACAGATGAATCTTTTTATTCTGGATTATTGGAATACCCTCATTATACGCGTCCAAGCGAATATAACGGATTAAATGTTCCGGCTGTCCTATTGTCCGGAAACCACCAAAATATTGAAGAATGGAGAAAAATACAATCTTTATCGATTACATATCGGATGCGAAAGGATTTATTTGAAAAGTATATCCGTAGGCAAGATTTGAGCAAGGAAGAGCGAAAGCTTATAGAAAAGTTCTTTAAAGAGTATCTGAAAGAAAAATAGAAGTTGTATTCTTGAGGATATTGTGTTATAATTCAATTTATTGAAATACGGACGGTCCTCTGTTATTTTGTTTAGCATGAACGTCTAGGAAGGGAAGGAGGGGCAAATATGGAAATCATAAGAGCAATTGAACAAGAATATCTCAAAAAAGATATTCCTGATTTTAATGTAGGGGATACAGTAAAAGTTCACCTAAAGATCAAAGAAGGAAACCGAGAAAGAATCCAGGTATTTGAAGGATTTGTCCTCAAGAAACAAAATGGCGGCCTTCGTGAAACATTTACAGTAAGAAGGATTGCTTCTGGAGTCGGGGTAGAAAGAACACTACCTTTGCATTCTCCTAAGATTGAAAAAATTGAGGTTGTTCGACGAGGAAAAGTTCGAAGAGCCAAATTAAATTATCTTCGTGAAAGAAGAGGAAAAGCAGCCAAAATTAAAGAAAAACAATCATAATAACAAAGGGACTGGGAGGCAGTCCCTTTTGTATTATCAATAAAATGTGTGGTGAAAAACATTGGATCGAATTAATTGGTATCCCGGGCATATGAAAAAAACAAAAGAATTAATACAAGAGAATTTAAAATTAGTAGATATTGTGCTTGAGCTTGTAGATGCTAGAATTCCGATGAGCAGTAAAAATCCGGATATCGATAAAATAGTTGCAAATAAGCCGAGGATTATCGTTCTGAATAAAAGCGACTTGGCAAATCCGGAAAAAACGGGCGAATGGGTTGAATTTTTTAAAAAGACAGGTTGCATTGCTGTGCCGATCAATGCTTTGAATGGAGAAGGAATCGATCGCTTGGTTTTACAGATTAAAAGCTTATCAAAATCGAAGATGGATAAGCTTGCTGAAAAAGGAATGCGTGCTCGACCCGTCCGCGTAATGATGGTAGGGGTTCCGAATGTGGGGAAGTCATCTCTGATCAATCGGCTGGCCAAAAGAAAGAGCGCAAAAATTGGAGATAAACCTGGGGTAACGAAATCGAAGCAATGGGTTCGGTTAAAAGGAAATCTAGAACTATTAGATATGCCAGGAGTTTTATGGCCCAAATTTGAAGATCCGGAGATTGGATTGAAGTTGGCATTTACAGGCTGTATAAAAGATGAAGTATTGAATATGGAAGAGTTAGCATTAGCATTGTTAGAATATTTATCGGACAAATATGCAGCAAATTTAATGAAGCGGTATCAGCTTGATTCGGTGGGAGAGAATTCAAACCAGAATTTAGAAAAGATTGCGAGAAAAAGAGGTTGTATTTTTCCCGGAAACAAGGTTGATTATGAACGAGCTGCCAAGCTGATCCTTGATGAATTTAGGGAAGGAAAAATCGGAAAAATTACACTGGAAACTCCAGGGGATTTTGAAAAG
>JAMNXX010000049.1 GCA_023623095.1 Bacillota bacterium
CAGCAGGGGTTTCAAGGCACGGTGAATCTCGAAATAGACGGACAAATCGTTCCGGCAATTATCAAAGAAGTTCAAAACGATATGATGAGCAGAAATGTGGTTCATGTTGATTTCCAGCACCTATCACAGGATGAAAAAATAAAACTTAGCGTGCCGATCGTTTTAAAAGGAAGAGAAAAAGTAGAAGGTAGCGATAAGATTATCCAGCAGCAGTTATCCAATTTAGAAATACAATGCTATCCGAAAGATATTCCTGAAGAGATTGAAGCAGATGCAGAGATATTGGCGAAAGGGGAAGCATTAACAGTTGGCGATTTGGAAATTTTGAAAGATGAGAATATTGAAGTGCTCCATGAGCCGGAAGAGGTTGTTGCTACATTAACATATGCAGCAAAATATGATGAGCCAGCAGCTGAAGAAGATGATGAAACCGAAGAAATCGTCGAGGTTGAGTAAATCAGTAAATTGCATTAAAACAAAATTAAATACAGCGCATGAAAAAATCCCTATCGGAATTTCCGTTTAGGGATTTTTTATCTACTAAAAAATTTTTATGAAGGATTTTAAAATGTTTAAAATTTCATTTTGATCTTTTTTAAATAAAAAAACAAATGATTCCAATGAGGAATTTTTAATATTTTTAAAGCATAACAAATTTTACACCGTGTAAAGAAATAAAAAGAATCAGACAATAAAAGATATATAAAAGATATGAAGGATCATTAAAATTGTTGCAGAGAAAGGGAGGTTTTTATGAAAAGGATGATTCTTGTAGTTTTTGCATGGTTGATACTGATACCATTTTTTCCTTTGAAAGCGGAGGCGGCTGCAAGAGTAACAGGTGAAATTTTATCCGATAATTTTATATTTATCGTGGTAAATGATCAGTTGATTTCTTTTCGAGATACCTATCCTGAAATCCACGATGGAATCACATATGTTCCGGTAAGATTTTTTGTAGAATCTATTGGAGCAAAGGTTTGGTGGGATAATCATCAAAAGCATGCATATATCCAAAAAAATGATAAAAAAATCACCTTAGATTTATCATTAAAAACGTTATTTACGGATGAGGGGCATATTATTACAGATTGTGTTTATATCCAAGACAATAAGATCATGGCTCCTTATAAATTCATCGCAAATTATTTTGATTATCGTGTTTCCTATATAAAAAATGGACCTGTTGCCAGGGCATTTAACGAAAATGCTTGTTTAAGCGATGAGGAACTTGCGAATCGCATGCAAAAAGAGATCCAGCAAGAAAAAGAGAGAATAAGAAAAGAGATTCAAAAAAAAATAGAAGAAGAAAATCGAATCAAAAATCAGGGAATGGCGAATTATCCTAAAATTGCTTACCTTACATTTGATGATGGTCCGACGATATATACGGAACAAATATTAGAAATACTGGAAAAGTACGAGGCACGAGCTACGTTTTTCATGCTTTCCAATCATATAAAAAAATATCCCGATATCGTCCGAAAAGTAGTCAACCAAGGAAATAGCATAGGGCTCCATGGAGTCAGTCACGACGCCAAAATAATTTTTAAATCCGCTGAGGTTTTAGTGAGTGAGATGCATGAATGCAATCACTCTTTGCAGGAAGTTGCAGGATTTCGTACAGATTTGGTTCGAGTACCTTATGGAAGCAGACCTTATCTGAAAAAAGAATTTAAAGAACAATTGGAAGCATCAGGGTTTATTCTATGGGATTGGAATGTTGATAGCCAAGACAGTTTAAAAGGTTACAAATTATCTCCTGAAAAAATTGTACAAAACGTAAAAGCTCAAGTAGCAAGAAAGAAACTTCCTGTTATCTTGATGCATGAAAAAGAAGCGACTGTAGAGGCCCTTCCCGAAATACTGGATTTTTTAAAAAAGCAAAATTATATTTTGGAACCAATTGGTGAGAATGTAACTCCTGTAAATTTCTGGGGAAATTAATTCAATGAATCTTTTTCTATCTGCCTTCTTTACTTGTTAATTTTGAAATGGTAAACTGTAACTGTAGTTTTGATGTTTGTTCAAACAACCATTCGGAGAATATGGTTGCGAACAAGTATAATCAGAAAAAAGGAGAGGGAAAGATGGAAGAAAAGATCATTGAAACATTGGCTCAAGTACGCCCATTATTACAAAGAGATGGCGGCGATGTTGAATTCGTTAGCTTTGATGAAAATGAAGGAATCGTAAAGGTAAGATTGAGAGGGGCATGTGCAGGGTGTGCAGGAGCACAAATGACATTAAAAATGGTTGTCGAGAGGATATTGAAAGAATCAGTTCCGGGAGTTAAAGGGGTCGTGAATGTATAATCGAAAAAATGAAAAAGCATTTTTAATTTATGGATTCTCTCTAAAGAATCCATAAATTTTTATATTTGAGATTTTAACAGGAGGGTTATCGGAATGAGTGTTGCAGCGGTGAGAAAGTTTTTTGAAGACAAAAAATTGAATTTTGAAATTATAGAAATGGAGGAAAGCACGGCTACTGTTGAACTGGCAGCTCAGGCATTGGGGGTAGCACCTGCATTAATTGCAAAGACGATGGCTTTTCGTTTAAAAGAAGAAAATATTTTGATCGTTGCGCAAGGAGATGCCCGGGTAGATAACCGAAAATATAAAGATTATTTTAAAGAAAAAGCGAAAATGTTAAAACCGGATGAGGTATTCGAAGTGACGGGACATCCAGTTGGGGGGGTTTGTCCTTTTGGCTTAAAGAATCCATTGAATATCTATTTGGATATTTCGTTGAAAAAGTTTGAATATGTGTATCCTGCTGCTGGATCGCGAAATTCTGCTGTAAAAATGACCCCGGCTGAGCTGCAGGAAATCACAGAAGGCAAATGGATCGATGTATGCAAAGATAATTGTTTAGAAAATTCATAAAATATGTGCTATAATTGTGAAAAAGGGTGAAGCAAAATTTGTCGCAACGAATTATCGTTTTCATGATCAAAATAAAAGATTCAGGGTTGATTTTCATGAGTGCATAAAAGGATCAGCAGCGAAAATAAAGGAAGCGAAACAAATAGAAAATGCAAGGAGATGCAAAGATGAACGTTCATCCGTTTTTTGATTCAGCGCTTTTTGCATGGGGGCTCCTGCCTTTGCTTATTTTTATTTCAAGGATATTCGATGTTACTTTGGGAACCATCCGAATTATTTTCGTTGCTAGGGGAAAGAGGTTTTTAGCTCCCTTATTGGGGTTTTTTGAAGTTTTTATCTGGTTAGTGGCGATTGGGCAAATTATGCAGCATTTGGATAATATTTTATGTTACTTTGCATATGCAGGAGGATTTGCAGCAGGAAATTATGTGGGGATCCGGGTAGAGGAAAAACTAGCAATGGGATTTTTGTCCGTCCGCATTATTGTTTCTAAAAATCGAGATGAATTAAAAGAACGGCTCATAAAAGCAGGGTTTGGTGTTACAGTTATCGAAGGTCAGGGTGCAAACGAAGAAGTGAAAATGATGTATTCGATCATTAAGAGAAAGGATTTAGACGATCTGGCCAAGATGATTGAAGATTTCGATCCGAATATTTTTTATACGATAGAAGATGCAAAAACAGCGTACCAGGGAATTTTTCCACATAGGAAGCAACCAACTGGGCTGAAAACTATATTTCATCGATATAAAGCTTTTGGAGAAAGTAGAAAAGGGAAATAGCAAAAGATATAGGGCTTTTTTAAAGCGCTTTTGGGATATTTCTATTTTTGTTTTTAAGGAGGGATTTGATGTATTCATATAAAGGAACGAAGATTTCAATCGTTCAAGGGGATATCACGAAACAGAAAGTGGATGCTGTTGTGAATGCTGCGAATACGACTCTTCTAGGAGGAGGTGGCGTAGATGGTGCTATCCATCGTGCAGGAGGAAAAGCTATTTTAGAAGAATGCAAAAAGATAGGCGGCTGCCCTACTGGAGAAGCACGGATTACGACTGCTGGAAATATGCCGAGCCGCTATGTGATTCATGCGGTGGGTCCGATTTATCGTGGAGGAGGAAACAATGAAAGCCAGCTGCTTTATAATGCATATTTCAACTCTTTAAAGCTTGCAGTGGAGAATGATGTCAAAACGATTGCTTTTCCTGCAATTTCTACAGGGGTTTATGGATATCCCAAAAAAGAGGCTGCTGATATAGCGCTCAAAGCAGTGACTGATTTTCTGGATCAACATCAGGAACTCGAAGAAGTTGTTTTTGTATTATACGGGGAAAGTGATTTTGCCCTGTATAAAGAAAAATGCGATCGCTTGTTTGGCTGATCTACGGTTCTTGAATCATCATTTACAAGAGAAAGGAAATTTCTTTCTACCAGATTGAGAAAAAAATTTCTCAATCTCCAAAAAAGACAGTTCCTAAATAAGGAAGCTGTCTTTCTTTTTTATATTCAAAGCAATTGAATCAAGCAGGATTTGATTCGTTATTTCCTTTGTTTTGGTAAGATTTTAGCAAAATTGCAGGTTTAGTGTTTTTTATTTAACGATACTTGGTATGAGTATTGCTATGAGAAGTTCATAAAGCGCAGAAAAAAATTGATTTAAAACAAGCTGCAGAAGATCTGCGCGCAAAAATGGAAAGGGGATGATGAATGTGTCGATCGAGAAAATGGAAAGGGAAACGCTGAGCAAAGTTCTAGGCAGAACGGATGTGCTCGCATTGTCTTTCGGTACGATGATCGGCTGGGGTGGGGTTATGTTGGCAGGGCACTGGGTCACACAGGCAGGGGTGCTGGGTGCAATTGTGGCATTTATCATTGGTGCAATTTTATGTATTTTTGTAGGTCTAACATAT
>JAMNXX010000168.1 GCA_023623095.1 Bacillota bacterium
TTTCCAATCGAGATTTCATCAATAGAGGAGGCAGAATACCGGCTCCTGTGCACAGCATGAGGAATTGATATTCAGTAATAGACAATCTCTAGCCCGGAAGAATTGAGATGCTAAGTATTTCTGTCCTAAATTTACGAAATCTAGATTTTGTGTTAAAATGACAGTAGTGAATAAATACACCAAAAATAAGAGGTGGTAGCCGTATGGGCAGACATGGTACGATTGTGAATAGAAAGAATAAGCAGGATGCAAAAAAGGCGCAGATGTTTACAAAATATGCAAGACTGATTACAGTTGCTGCAAGAGAAGGGGGAAGTGACCCCGAATATAATATAGCACTTAAAAATGCAATCGATAAAGCGAAAGCAATTAATATGCCAAATGAAAATATTGATAGAGCTATCAAAAAAGGGGCAGGAATAGAAGAAGGAGAAAGCTATGAGCGAATCGTTTACGAAGGATATGGAACAGGCGGAATTGCGGTGATTGTTGAAACGCTTACGGATAATAGAAATCGCACAAGCAGCAATATAAGATATTATTTTGATAAAAATGGGGGCAATCTGGGAACGCCAGGTTGCGTAGAGTATTTATTTGAAAGAAAAGGACAAATTCTCATTGAAAAGAATAGCGATATTCAGGAAGAAGATTTAATGGAAGCAGCATTAGAAGCAGGTGCTGAAGATTTTCAAGCAGATGAAGAGGTATATGAAATCATATCTTCTCCAGAGGACTTTTATACTGTAAAAACTGAATTAGAGAAAAAAGGGTATGTTTTTTTTGAAGCGGATGTCGCCATGATTCCTCAGACGATGGTTCGACTTGAAAACGAAGAACAGATAAAGTCTATGAACAAATTGCTCGATATGCTTGAAGAAGATGATGATGTACAGAAAGTGTACAGCAATTGGGAACAATCATATGAATAAAAAGTTGATTTTAAAAAATCCATCTGCTTACTAGAAAACAGATGGATTTTTTCTTAATGTTTTAGCAATTGTTCAGTGCCGATTTCAACTAGTTTTTTTGTAATTCTACCTGTATGATAAGAAGATAAATATCCAAAATCGGCGAACTTTGATTCATTCAAACCGAATTCTTTTGCCATTTCAATTTTGAATTGTTCCAAAGCATCTCTCGCTTCAGGAACGACTAACTTTCTTTTTCCCATTTAATAATTCACTCCTTTCACAACATCGATAAGAATGTGATTAAAAATAGTATGTGCAAAAGCTTGTTTTTTATATGAATAGATCCCTCGTTCTACGATGTGGAACAGCTATTCATTTATGAAAGTTGATTCTGAAAGATATCCATGGCTCAAAATTTAACACTCTAAATTCAATTTAGAAATAAAGGATATCCAATTAAGTAAAATAGGAGTCCTATTTCAAATTTCTGGGTAGAGTGATAAATGCTGAAGCCTTTGGATAAATTTAAAGGGTACTTGAAATATTTTATATACAGGTGAAATATAAAATGGCATCTGAATCAAGTGCTCTTTAATAATCTGTACAGCAAGGTTTTAAATATCTTGCTTAACAGATATCAGTATCATTATGAAGAGGGAGGATTTATTATGCAAAAAAAATCAAATGGTGCAAGCGCATTGAAAGAGCAGTTGACATTACGCGGAATCATGATTGGCATGATAGGATCCGTGATTATTACAACAAGCTCAATGTATGTTGCCTTGCGAATGGGTGCATTGCCCTGGCCCACAATCTTTGTGGCGATTTTATCGATGACAATCTTAAAGGCGATGGGCAATACGAATCTAAATGAAATCAATGTAACACATACGGCGATGTCTGCAGGAGGGATGGTGGCAGGAGGGCTTGCATTTACCATCCCAGGGATATGGATGCTAGATAAAACATCACATGTTTCGGTAGTATCATTACTGGTTATCACTTTAGGAGGAACGATTTTAGGAGCGATTTTTACAGCACTGATTCGAAAGTATTTTATTGAAAGAGAAAAACTCCCTTTTCCAATGGGAATTGCTGCATCTGAGACAGTTTTAGCAGGAGATGAAGGTGGAGGCAAGGCGAAAGTTTTATTTGGTTCCCTGGGAGTTACAGCGATATTTGTAGCAATTCGAGATTGGTTTGGAAAGATACCCGCTGTTTGGCTGCCTCAAACATTGCTATCAAAAAATATCTTTTTTGGGGTGTCGATTTCTCCGATGGCAGCGGCGATTGGATATATTATTGGGCCTCTTTTCATAGGCATGTGGTTTTTAGGTGCATTGATTTCTTATTTATTTATCATTCCTGTTGGGGTTTCTCAAGGTTGGTTTGCGAGTGTTGATGCTGCAAATGCTTTTAAGGATAGCTTAGGAATTGGCTTGATGGTAGGGACAGGAATTGGAATTTTGTTAAAAGGCATTATTCCTAAAGCGAAAGAGATTTACGGTCCCATGATCAGCGGAAAGGCAGCAAGAGAGGGAGATGTCAATTTAAAATGGGCGCCTTTTATATTTGTTCTTGTAGCGTTTATGTTTACAATATTTACAGAAATGCGATTTGTGCCCAGCGTTTTGACGATCATTGGAATTTGGCTGACGACAGCTATGGCAGCAACCATTACAGGACAAACGGGCATTAACCCGATGGAGATATTTGGAATCATTATTTTATTAGCTGTCAAGGCTTTATATAAAACAGCAGGGATAGAAGCATTTTTTATTGCGGCAGCAGTTGCTGTGGCTTGCGGTTTGGCAGGAGATGTGTTAAATGATTTTAAATCGGGATATATTCTAAGAACAAATCCAAAAGCCCAGCTAATTTCAGAAGCAGTTGGGGGTATTATCGGGGCTGTCGTATCGGTCATCGTACTATTGGTGATGATCAGAGCTTATGGCAGTATGGGACCCGGAACAGAACTTCCTGCACCTCAGGCGTATGCGGTTTCTGCAATGGTAGGTGGGCTGCCGAATACAACTTCATTTATCATCGGACTGATTATCGGTTTGATCCTATATCTTTTAAATATACCGGGCATGACATTGGGAATTGGAATTTATCTGCCGATGGCGATCTCCAGCGCGGCTTTTATAGGAGGAGCGATTCGATTTATCGTTTCAAAAGTAAAGCCCGAAAGTCAAGAAAAAGGAACTATTATTTCCTCAGGGTTGTTAGGAGGAGAAGGAGTAACGGGCGTCTTGATTTCGATTATTAAAGTACTTACAATGTCTTAAAAATTGCTGCCCAATTTCCTTTATGTATATGAAATAAGATTTTATCTAACGATATCGATTATTCAGGATCGAATAAAGGAGGAAGAAAGGAGGCAGTGTTTTGCAGGAGATCCGATTTTTAGATATTGAAGGGATTGCAGTCGGTCATGAACAGGATCTGGAGGCGGCCACCGGCTGTACGGTTGTTCTATGTGAAAAAGGAGCTGTAGCAGGAGTCGATGTCAGAGGAGGTGCTCCTGGAACTCGGGAAACCGATCTTTTGAATCCTATCAATATGGTAGAAAAGGTGCATGGGGTATTGCTGGCAGGAGGAAGCGCTTTTGGATTGGATGCAGCAGCAGGAGTCATGCAGTATCTTGAAGAGCATCATATTGGATTTGATGTTGGGGTAACAAAAGTACCGATTGTAACCGGAGCTGTCCTGTTTGACCTAATTGTAGGAGATTATCGTACCCGACCTGATAAAGCAATGGGCTATCGAGCTTGTCAGAATGCAAAGATAAAAGAATGTCTTCAAGGAAATGTGGGGGCGGGTACAGGCGCAACGGTAGGGAAATTTCTCGGTCCGGATTATGCCATGAAGGGTGGACTTGGTTGTTTTGCTTTACAAGTTGGAGATTTAAAGGTAGGGGCTTTGGTAGCTGTAAATTGTCTTGGGGATGTGATTGATCCAAAGACGGGACAAATCTTAGCGGGAATGCTAACGCAAGATCGCAGGAATTTTGCTGAAACAGAAAAAGTCATGATCGCTCAATATCAAAATCCTAAAAATATATTTAGTGGAAATACAACGATTGGTGTTGTTGCAACCAATGCGCAGCTTAGCAAAGCTCAAGCTTCTAAAATTGCTTCCATGGCTCACAATGGATATGCACGAACGATACGACCGGCGCATACCATGGCAGATGGTGATACGATTTTTGCACTTAGCACCGGAGAAATAAAAGCAGATATCAATGTGGTCGGTCTGCTGGCGGCGACAGTTGTAGAAGAAGCGGTTGTAAGAGCCGTAAAAAATAGCAAGTCGCTTTATGGATATCCAGGTTATCTGGATATGCATCAAAAGTGAAATAAATCTTTTAACTTGGCTGGATTGAAAGGGGAAAACAAATTTCCCCTTTTTTATATGCTAAATTAGCTTAAAAATATAAAAAGAGTCATATATAGGAAATTTGAACCATACCCGAATTTTGGTACATTTTGTATAATTTTATGATAGAGGGAAACAAATATTTTTTTATTGATGATAGCCAAGTAACACAAACAGAAATTAAGTACAATACTCAAATCATTGATGAATAGGAGTTAGGAGTGATGAAATGGAACAGTTGACAAAAGAAGAGCTCACTTTTCTATATGATTCTTATAAAGAGAATCAAGATTCAAAGTTCATAAAAATTAAACAGAATCCAAAAATAAAGCCTATCTATATTTTTTATCTTTTTGTGCTCATTATAATTGGATGGCTGTTCTTGTTTTTGTAGGGGAAATGGAAAAAATGATTGCTGAAAATAAAAATTAAATTTTATCAATGCTTT
>JAMNXX010000052.1 GCA_023623095.1 Bacillota bacterium
ATAAAAGCATCTGCCCCTTGCTGTTGAAAATAGTTTAGAATTCCAATATAAATGCTCCAAGCAATTTTTTTCTGATACCTCGGCTTTTGGAGCAATTTTTCTTCCTGGGGATTGGATAAAAAGCCGCACTCTACTAAAACAGTAGGGATTTTACAGTCTTTCAGCAGAAAAACGTCATTTTTTTGCTTTGCAATCCGATTATTTCCATTCTTGATCACCCGGATCAACTCCTGTTGTATCGACAAAGCAAGCAATCTGCTTTCTTCACAATCAGGAGGATAAAAAGTCTGGGCACCAAAATAACGGGATTGCTGAAAGCTATTTAAATGAATGGATATAAAAATATCCGCATTGCTTTCCTCTTGTATTCTTTTCCGATTCTGCAGATCTTCATTCTTTTTTTTACGCACTGTCCCTTCTTCCGTATATAGTCCCACATCCCTTTCCCTCGTCATGATCACATAGGCGCCGCTTTCTTCCAACAACTTCCTAAGCTCTTGTGCAATGCTTAAATTAATATGGCTCTCTACAGCTCCGCTCTTTCCTACTGCTCCCCCGTCTATTCCGCCGTGTCCCGGATCGATAATGATCACCTTATTTAGAATGATCTGACGGAAGGCGACAGAAGTTTTATATTTCCACAATCCGAATAATAGTCCGGATGCTGCCGCAATGCCGATTAAGAAAAACAAAATCCATCTTTTTCTGATCCAGATAACGCGCATATTTTTTCCCCCTTTCATGCTTTGCTAGATCCTATTTCTGTAGAAAAAAATATATGAAAGGAGGAAAGATAAAATTCATTTTATTTTCGATTATGATTCTGCCTTGATATATCCTTTCTGGATCAGTTTTTCAATATGCTGATCCAATTTTTCTTTAATATTGATCCCATATGTGTCTTCGAGGACAAACATCATCGATACAGCTACTTGTGCAACATCCAGCAGCTCGCGGCTGATTAATTCGATCACCTCTTTGTCATTTATATCCACTTTTTCGCCATTCAACCCTCGTAATTTCCCAATAGCCTGTGCGAGTTCTCCTGCTTCTTCCATCAATTTCAAACAGGTAGACTCTAAGTTAGGCTGTAGATTGTTCAATTTTGGGAGGCTGATTTGCTTATAAACAGTCAAACGCTGCTTCATATTTTTTCCTCCAATCTCGTTTCGAAATGGGTTCATCGTATTATTTTAGCTGTAATTCTCTCCAAAACGCGAATAAAAGAAACAGACACCAGAAAGCCCGATGTCCTATTCCAACGCATTGTTTTCAGTTCGCTCTTGTTCCTTTTCTTTCAGCCTTTTATCTACATAACGCCTTATGGCAAAAAGTACTACTGCTATCGTCGGTGCTCCCAGAAACATCCCAATAATTCCAAACAATCTTCCTCCTAATACAATCGAAAATATAACCCATAAAGGATTGATCCCCATTTTATCCCCAAGAATTTTAGGCGTTAAAATAAAGCTGTCAAATTGCTGCAGAATTAATATGTACAATAATACCCACACCGCTTTTACTGGATTTACAAATGCCACAAAAATGAACCCGATAACCTCTCCAATAAAAGGACCGAAATATGGAATCATATTGGTAACCCCTACAATAACGCTGATGAGCACGGAATAAGGGCTTTTCAAAATCGTCAGCCCAATAAAACACAGAATACCGATGATCAGGGAGTCTAAAGATTTTCCCAGAACAAATTTGACAAAAATAGCATTCGCATCATCGACAAACTGCTTGATTTTGTCTACTGTTTTATCTTCGAATATCGCTCTAAAAACTCTTTCTGCCTCGCGAAGAAGCGCCTCCTTATCCATCAAAATATAAAAAGAAACGATCAATGCCAATATGATAACGAAAATCTTGGTTGTAAGTTCTATCACTTTTTCTAGAAGATTATTTAAACTTTTTTGCAATAGATTCGCGCCCGTATCAAAAATATGATTGATGTTTTGCTCTAGAAGTCCTCCAATATGATACATCTCATTTTTATATAATTTGTTTACCCACTGGAGGATTCTTCCTTGATTTTCTTGAATAAACGCAGGTATATTCCCGATTAAATCTGTAATGCTTACAATAATCCGCGGTAGCATATATTTCATGGATAAAGCAATAACAGCAATTAATATAATATAGACTACAAGCGTACTCAATAGCCGATTGGTTTTTCTTTTTAGTTTCCGGTTAAATAATCTTTGAAAATTGTATTCGACTCCATTGACAATCGGATTTAATATATAGGCAAAAATAATTGCTAAAAAAAACGGCTTTGATACAGAAATAATCGCCGCAATTTTTTGAGAAGCTAAATCATAGGCACTGTCTAAATTATCCATAAACTTATATACAATAATCGATACAATAATAATAAGAAGGATATGAATAGAATTTTTAAAATTTTTTCGTATGTATTGTTTCAGCATAACAAACCCTTTCCTTCATCCTCTATGCAACTATATTATACAAGATTCTTTCGTAAATTACTATGTCTTCTATGACAATCTTTCCCAGAGGAGCTTTCATTTTACTTAAAATTTTATGCTTTCTCACATGCTAGTACCATGCACTATTTCAATAAATTTCTTCTGGTTACTCAATCCGCACAGCCGTACCAGAAGCAGTCACCATAAGCATATTTCCGTTCTGACCCAATACTTCATAATCAATATCTACTCCAATAATCGCATTTGCACCAAGGCTGGCTGCTCTCTTTTCCATTTCTTTTATTGCCGCTTCCCTCGCTTCAATCAACTCTCCTTCATACGAACCTGAACGGCCTCCAAAAAAATTCACAAAACCAGCTGCAAGATCCTTAATAAAATCTACTCCGGAAATCACTTCTCCAAATACAATCCCTTTATATTCTACAATCTTCCTGCCTTCTACATTTGGTGTTGTCGTTACAAGCATTTAAAACCCCTCCTTTATATATTTATTTGTTCTGCTGCCTATCCGAATGTTATCCCTGCATCTTTTCATCATGTTTCATAAATTCTTCGATCTTATTTCTTTTTTTATAGAACACTTTAATTGTATCATAAAAAAGAATCTCCTAAAATTGTCTTTTATACTATTTTTTATCTTTTTCAAAAAATGAAAACCTGCTAGATAAAACTTTTTTCTAGCAGGCTCATTTCTATTATGACATTTGTCCATTCGGAGTAAATGTTGCACAATCGGTTTCATGTGAATCGCGAGCATTCCTTGGCTGAACTTCTATTCTTTCTGCTGCACAATAATCACCATTCATATAATAATGGCAAGTGTTGACTACACATTTAATCCCTTCATTTGGGCGATTCATTTTATTTACTTTCATTTTATATCCTCCTTCATTATAAAATTGTGTTGCCCATCTTATTTTTCACAAAATCCGATATTTTCATACACCAATTTAATGATATGAACTATCAAAATGCAGTGATTAATTTTTTAAAGTCGAAGTTGGCTTATCTGATATCCCAATACTTCAGCTGATTTTGCATTCCTTTTCATTCTTTTATTTCTAACAAATTTCTTTTCTTTATGCTATCATCTATTTTTTATCCTCGTCTTGATTTCCATTGGCTTTAGAAACAATCAATTGATTATTCTTACAAATCATTCCACCGTCTGAAAATTTATCTGCTTATCAAATATGAAACAGCATTTGCCATCCGCCCACAATAAATTTAATTGAAAATAATATAAGAAAAGCACCTAAAAATAGAATCACCCATCGATATACGGTATCATTCATTAATTTTTTTCCTTTTGAAAAAGCAACTGCTATTGCAACAAACCATGTCAAATCTGACAATATGTGTCCAATAAAAAAAAGCAAAACCCCTATAATTCCCAAAACATAAGCCTGTCGTACGAACTCCATTCCTGTCGATGCCCACCATAGAATAAAGTAAGGATTTGTTGCACTGACAATGATTCCTGCTAGTATAAGATTTCTTTCGCCTGTATTTTTTTCTTCTTGTTTTGTTAGCGAGACTGTTTTTTTGAGGCTGGCTTTTATCATACCATAGCCCATCCATGCAAGGAAAAAGCCTCCAAAAACTCCAATGAACCCCGCAATAGTAGAATTAGCAAAAAAATCTTTCAATCCAAAAGCCATTACGATAATTAATATGAATTCCAAAATTCCATGTCCCAAAACGACTAATGGGCCCGCAATATATCCTCTTCGAAGACTGCCTTCAATTGTAACACCTAACATAGGCCCCGGCATCATTGCTCCCGAAAATCCTATCAAAAACGAACTGATAAAAATTCCCCATATAGACAACTGCATATCCCCTCCTATAAAATAGCCTATACCAAAAAATAATTTGTATAATATCTATCATACCATTTTATAAAGGTAAATCTTATGAAAAATTATCGATTCACGATGAGAAAAACCAAAATTATTGTTCACCTACATAAATTTGCGCGAGCAATGATATCCTTTGCTCGTGTTGAAATGTAGTCGCTGCAAACCACAGGGGCAATCTTTTTTTATGAGTGACAAATTGCACAAATAAAAAACGCCGGGCTGGTTTCCCAGTCTGACACTTTGTTTTGTTCGTGGGTTGCCTTTACTGAGAAAATATAAAAAAAGATATAAAAAATGAGAAAATAACAAGCGAGTTTGCTCGTGAGCAGTGAAGAATGACAAAGTTTGCTCGTGGAAGGTAATGAGTATTCATACGCAGGGTATAACCTACGGGAGGAAATATCGAAACCACCTACACA
>JAMNXX010000042.1 GCA_023623095.1 Bacillota bacterium
ATAAAAACCCAGTATCCATTTAGATACTGGGTTTAAAGACTTATAGAGAATCAAGAATATACTGAATATTCTGCAAAATATTCGGTATATATAAAATAAAAAGGGGGAATGTGTATGTTACAGATTCCTAAGATCGAAATAGGTGCTTCTTCGATTATCCAAAAGAGAATTCAGGAGGAAGACACTTCTCAAAATTATGGAAGCCAAACACTGGGGACATTGTTTTCAACACCGGCATTAACAGCTTTGATGATCAAAGCGGCTACGAATGCAGTAGATCATCTTATGCCGGAGGGAATGATTACCGTAGGAACAAAAATTGAAATTATCCATGATAAGCCCACGACTTTAGGGATGACTGTCAGTGTAAAAGCCGAGGTAGCCGAATTTGACGGGCAAAAAATTTTATTCAATATTGTCGCTTATGATGAGGCAGGAATCATTGCTACAGGAAAACATGAACGCATGATTGTTAATCGGAAGATGCTTTTTCAGAAGACACAAGAAAGAGTAGACAAGTTAATCAGCATGGTGTAGGATCATAATAAGGGGAGCTCATTCCCCTTTTTATATTCGATTCTATTTTTTCTCATTTCATTTTTTGTATAATAATCGTACGCATTTGTTTTTCCGTCATCATATAATGAATACGGATGGAAATTTTATTTAGACAGATGTTTCTAAAAAGATTCTTTTGAATACTGAAACGCTGAAGGGAGAAAGCCAGCAGATGATTACGTATTATGAAATCATTCTTAGACTGCTACTTGCAAGCATTATCGGAGGACTGATTGGCTTAGAAAGGGAAGCCAAAAATCGACCTGCAGGCCTTCGGACCCATGTTCTTGTAACCGTAGGGTCGGCATTGGTGATGCTGATATCCATGTATGGATTTTTGGGATTGGGGCAAGGCGGCACCGGAGGAGAACCAGCGAGATTGGCTGCTCAAGTTGTGAGCGGTATTGGATTTTTAGGCGCCGGAACGATATTGCGCCAAGGAAATTCCATTTATGGTTTGACCACAGCTGCAAGTTTATGGATCAGCGGCTGTATCGGGCTGGCGATAGGGAACGGTTATTATGTGGGTGGATTGGTAACAGCTGCGATTGTCCTATTTTCATTGATCAGCCTTCGCTTTTTCGAAAATCGCATTTTTAAAAACAAGTATAAGACGCTTCATATTATTGCAAAGGAAAGAGCTGGGCTGATGGGTGATATCGGAAAATTACTAGGGGAGTACGACGTCCTGATCAAACATATCAAAATGTCTAGTTTTTATGAGGATGAAGAAGAATGTCTTCATATTGATATTGCTGTGAAAGTCCCATTAAAGCTTGAAACAGTTTCGCTTTTCAGCCGTTTAATCCTTGTAAAGGGAATGAAAAATGTACAGTGGGAAGAAGAATGGGATACGCCGGAATCTTTTGATTGATTGGGAAGCGATTTTCTTGAAAGTTGTTGAAGCAGGTGCAGAAGCATAGGAAAATTTTTTTAGTAAATTGAATAGGAGCATCTAAAAAAGAGAGATTTTACAATTTCAAATCTCTCTTTTTAATAGATTTCTTATCTTTATTGAAGTCAAAAATGGAATATGGTACGCTAATCATGATCGATTCATAGCGATGGGTTTTATATTAGACTGCAAATTTCAGCGTTCCATTATGAAAGACGATTTGGATCTTTTGGGTATTTTCTAAAAAAGACAACATGCTCATGATACAGGATTGTGCAATATAGTATTCAACAAATTTTTCTGGAATATTAAACTGGGTATTTACTGCTGAAACGATTTCATCAGTGCTTAGGGGCCTTTTTGAAAGCATTTTATATATATGATCGATTGTCGAATTGATTGATTGTATATTCTTTTCAACAATATCTTTAGCTGCTGTCAATGGGTTTCCATGGCTTGGAACGTATAAATCATAATTTGTTTTTAATAAAAAGCGCATCGAATCGATTGCATCGGAAATATTTTGATGATAATAAATTTTAATCCGTTCTGTATGGGGTTCTCCTGTGAATGCATCTCCAACAAAAAGGACATTATCCGGAGTTGCGATTCCCACATGATTCTGTGTGTGCCCTGGTAGAGAAACAATATCAAAATGGACATCCTGAATCGTACATTGTGGGGGCTCAAGAAGGACTTCTACTTTTGTGCCTTTTGGCAAGTAAGAATTTTTATTAAGAGAAAAAGGGATAAAAGGAACCAATAAGGAAGCATATAGTTCGGGGTATTCGATAAAATTGTTCTCAAAGGGAGCGGCAGCAACGATAGAATGATATTTTTCCCTTAAAGCCGAGATGCTTCCAAAATGATCAATATGTCCATGCGTATTGAGGATTGCATGGACATGCAGATGATGGTATTCTAATGTTTCTAGGAGCTCATCTGTTATTGGTCCAGGATAGCAGGCATCGATCAGAATGCAGTCTTTTTCATTTAATTTATAAAGCCCTATGTTTGTAGGGGCATTTATGCAATAAGTATTTCCTTTTAAGTGTTGTATTGCAAACATATTTTTTCACTTCCTTTGTCTTTCTAGTATGTCTCCGAATATTATAGCATAAAACCATTTAAAATATGAACAATAAAAGCTTGAGGCACAATGAAAGCCTTCAATCAAAAAAAGATTATTTTTCTTTGAAGGAGCCTTTAGAATTTAGTGATTTTATAAAGATGAAGAATAGAGGGAATAAAAATGGATGGGTTGTTGCCAGAAGAATATTTAGACCGGATGAGGAGATTGTTGAAAGAAGAATATGATGCATTTTACAGAAGCTATTCAGAAGAAAAAGCGCAGGGACTGCGGATCAATACATTAAAAATTTCAGTCGATGATTTTATGAAATTAAATCCTTTTCATCTGGAAAAAATCCCGTGGGCGGAAGAAGGATTTTATTATACCTCTGATTCGGTTGGAAAACATCCTTATCATGAATCCGGATTGTATTATATTCAGGAACCTAGCGCCATGGCGGCAGCAGTGCTCCTAAACCCCCAGCCCGGAGAAAGGGTTTTGGACATCTGTGCGGCGCCGGGAGGAAAGGCCGGCCATATTGCAGCACGGCTTCAAGGGAAAGGTCTGCTGATAGCCAATGAAATTCAAATTTCCCGGGCAAAGATTTTATCTCAGAACATTGAGCGGATGGGTATCCGGAACTGCATCGTCACCAATGAAAGCCCTGAGAGATTGTCCGGATATTTTCAAAATTATTTTCATCGGATTTTAGTGGATGCCCCTTGCTCGGGAGAGGGAATGTTTCGAAAAAATCCGGAAACGCGCAAAGAGTGGAGTCTAAAAAATGTTTTTTCTTGCGCGGAAAGACAAATTCATATTTTAGAGACTGCTTCCGATATGCTGATGGCAGGAGGAACGTTGGTTTATTCGACTTGTACATTTTCCCCGGAAGAAAATGAGGGAGTTATTGAAAAATTTCTTCGAAATCACCCGGAATTTGAAATTCAAAAACTGTATGCCTACGAAAAATTTAGCAGCGGAAAATCTGAATGGATTCAAGGCGGCAGAAAGGAATTAAATCATACCGTTAGGATTTGGCCGCATCGTGTGAAAGGAGAAGGGCATTTTATTGCTGTATTGAAGAAGAAGGAAGAGAAAACAAAAAAGGCGGCAGAATGCCAATTTTATAAATATGCAAGCGCCAAAGAAGTAAATGACTTCTCAAATTTTGCAGAAGAATCCCTTCATCGACTTCCGGAAGGAAGATTTCTTTTGTTGGGAGAACAATTGTATATTGTTCCCGAAGGGTTCAAAATACCAAGAAAACTAAAAATATTGCGCGTAGGATTGCATCTTGGAACCATGAAAAAGAACAGATTTGAGCCTTCCCATTCTCTAGCGATGAGCCTTAAAAAGGAAGATGCCCAAAATTGGATTGATTTTTCCGGAGATTCAGAAGAAGTATTAACGTATCTGAAAGGAGAAACAATAGAAGCGGACATCAAGAAAGGTTGGGTACTCGTTTGTGTAGATGGGTATTCTTTGGGATGGGGAAAAAGTGCCGGCAATATTTTAAAAAACCATTATCCAAAAGGGCTGCGCTGGAGAAAAGGGATATAGAGCAGGAGCATGCCTTGCGAGAGATGCTGATGATGAAGATGTATGGATAAGAAATACGGCTGAAGGAGCGAGAAAGAATGCGAAAAAATCATGAGATAGAGCTAAAGATTGAAGATATGGATTTCCCTTCGAAGGGGTTCGGGTATTACGATGGAAAAAAGATATATGTGAAAAATACGCTTCCCGGACAAAGAGTCCGTGCATGGATTACAAAAATAAAAAAAGAATATGCAGAAGCAAGATTGCTAGAAGTTGTAGAAAATTCAGCCTTAGAATCCTCCTCGTTCTGCAAGCATTTTGGAAAATGCGGTGGTTGTACCTATCAGACGCTCCCTTATGAGAAACAGCTTGAGATTAAAAGCATGCTTGTAAAAAAATTGTTTGAGCAGTCGGGCATAAGGGATTTTGAATTTTTAGGAATAGAAGGAAGTCCAGAACCCTTTTCCTATCGAAATAAGATGGAGTATTCTTTCGGAGATGAGGAAAAAGGCGGTGAAATGACGCTGGGGATGCATAAGAAAGGAAGGCTTTATGATATCGTAACAGTGGAAAATTGCGGCATTGTTCACCAAGATTTTAATGAGATTTTAAAAAACACGCTGACGTATTTTCAAGAAAGAAAAATTCCTTATTATCATACAAAAAC
>JAMNXX010000214.1 GCA_023623095.1 Bacillota bacterium
TGCAACATTAATGTTTTTACTTGTTATCGTAGGATGGATTTTTGCCTATGCCCATCTTAATCATGTTTATTTTGAACTTTCTAATCACTTTTCCTCATTAGCCGAAAGTGTCGAAAAACAAGATTGGGATCGCGCTGTCAAACAGCTTTCCATGATTGATGAACAATGGAAGAAAGCAGAAAAACGTTTTAACCTATTTATTAACCATGAAGGAATTCATGACGTTGAACTAAGTCTCGCCCGTACGAAACACTATATTCGCAAAAAAGAGCTTGCTCTTTCTTTGGCAGAAATAGAAGTGCTCAAACAATTAATCTACATGCTTAAAGAAGATGAATCCCTCGCAATCAGCAATATTTTTTAATGAAAAAGATTGCCAAGTAGGAGCCTTAAAAGTTATAAAAATATACCAAAATCAATCAATAATATAAACTTCCCTTTTTCTCTAATGCTTGATTAATCTCATCTTTCATCCGAAGGGCTTCATTTCTAGCCGCTTCTGAAAAGTTTTCTTCCGTATATCCTTTTTCGCTTTGGCGATAGGCAAATATAATTCCTCTTGATGAATTGATAAGCGCCCCTAAACCGTTCTCATCAAAACAGTCAACAATATCTTCCGCACGGGCTCCTTGTGCCCCATACCCCGGCACCAAAAAGTATGCGTTGGGCATCTTTTCTCGAAGCATTTTTGACTCCTTTGGATAAGTTGCCCCTACAACCGCACCGACAGATCCGTATCCATATTTCCCTAATGTCTTTTGACTCCAATTTTGAACCATCTCCGCCACAACTTCATAGATCCTTTTGCCGTCTGCCACCAAATCTTGCAATTGCCCAGAGGTAGGGTTTGATGTCTTTACAAGCACAAACATTCCCTTGCCTCTCTTTTGTATATCCGTTACAAATTCCTTTAGACAATCATCGCCTAAATATGGGTTGACTGTTATTGCATCTACCGCAAAAGTCTCATAGGATATCCCTTCAATATCTACTGAGCCTAAATGAGCGTTGGAATAGGCCTGAGATGTGGTCCCGATGTCTCCTCTCTTCACATCCCCAATAACAAGCAGTCCTTTTTTACAAGCATAGCGACAGGTTTCTATATATGCATGCAGTCCTTCCAGCCCATATTGTTCATAAAATGCAATCTGTGGCTTGACTGCCGGTACAATATCCGAAACCCCATCGATAATGCCTTTATTGAATTCCAGGATTGCCTCCGCAACTGCTTTCAGCGTCTTCCCATGTTCTGAAAAGCAGGCGTTTTTTATACTCTGTGGAATCTGTTCAAACCTGGGATCCAATCCGACAACAATCGGGCTTTTTTTATTTTTAATTTCTTCTATCAACCGGTCGATAAACACAGATAGTTTCCTCCTTCTATAATTGTAAAAATAAAGAGCTTTTAAAGATGTTATTCAGAAATTTTGAGTGATTCATCTTTTCATGCTACCACACCCATTTCCTGTCTGTCAACGCCGGGATATTTTTTATTGACAACAAATATTTCATATGATAGGCTTAAAAGGATAAATCATCATATCCTTTAACTTAGCCCCGTGAGGTTAAGAAGGTAAATAGGAAATTTTTATAGTTTTTATTTCTCATAAACTATTTTTCGCAATATATAAGCCTTTTTGCCCCACGGGTGCAGAAGGCTTTTTATTATTTCACCTTTAAAATAGTCCCGTGAGACTAAAAAGGAGGCAAAAATATGTTGAAACAACCGGTAAGGCATCTTATCGATCCGGAGGACCTTTCCATAGAAGAATTAGATGCCTTGATAAAATTGGCTCAAAAAATTGTACATTCCCCTCGAGAATATGCAGATGCCTGCAAGGGAAAAATTTTAGCAACACTTTTTTATGAGCCCAGCACGCGAACAAGATTCAGTTTTGAATCTGCAATGCTTCGGTTGGGAGGAAACGTACTCGGCTTCGGAAACGCAAATGTCAGCTCTGTAGCAAAAGGAGAAAGCATTGCTGATACCATTCGAACCGTTTCCGCCTATGCAGATATCGCAGTGATGCGCCATCCAAAAGAAGGAGCTCCAAAACTAGCTTCCCAATATTCTTTGATCCCGGTCATCAACGGCGGCGATGGTGGTCATCAACATCCGACACAAACATTAACCGATCTTCTAACGATTCAAACATTTAAAAACAGTATCCGAGACAATACCATCGCTTTCTGTGGGGATCTAAAGTTTGGAAGAACTGTTCATTCCCTTATCCGCACTTTAGCCCGATACGGCATTCAAAAATTTATATTAATCTCTCCTGAAGAATTGACTCTGCCCGATTCGCTAAAGAGAATGCTAAATCAGACTTATTCGCTTCAATTAGAAGAAGTAAGAACCATCGAGGAAGCCGTGGAAGAAATCGACATTCTTTATATGACAAGAATTCAAAGAGAACGGTTTTTTAACGAAGCAGAATATGCAAAATTTAAAAACGCCTACCTATTAGATTTAGAAAAAATAAAAAATGCAAAAGAAGATATGATTATTATGCATCCGCTCCCAAGGGTGAACGAAATCTCCTATGAAGTGGATCAGGACCCAAGGGCTGTCTATTTTGAACAGGCAAGATTGGGCGTCTATATCCGAATGGCCCTTATTTTAAAATTATTGGGGGTGGAATGTGCATGTTAGAAGTACACAGCATTCAAAGAGGTATCGTCCTCGATCATATTGTTGCCGGAAACGGGTTAAAAATATTTAATAAGCTCATGCTGGATAAAGTTGATTTTTCCGTATTTCTTTTGATGAATGTACCAAGTCAATCCATGGGAAAAAAGGATGTTATCAAAATTGAAAACAAAATCGATATCGATCTCGATTTCTTAGGTTTGATGGATCACCATATTACGCTAAATATCATCGAAGGCGGCCAAATCATTCAAAAAAGAAAGCTGACAATCCCCAGAAAAGTACGCGGTCTTATTTCCTGCCACAATCCTCGATGTATTACGAATTCCGACGATTATGCACAAGCTGATTTTGAGTTGGTTTCTGCAGAGAAACTAGAATATCGGTGCGGATATTGCGAAGAAATTACAAGATATATACCGTAATACTACCGCCCTTTCGCTTGCAGTAAATCGTGCACACATTCTTTTATTACTTTCTACAGTTCATCTATATATTTTTACTTTATCACATATCAGCAAAAACGATGGAATCCTTAAAAGGCATTCCATCGTTTTTTATGCTAAATGCTCTTTTTGAATAATCTGAACTGCGCTCCACCGTCCACATTTATCCCCCCAGCGAGCGACCAAAGAAGCATCCCTGTAAAATTCCACTACTTCACATTGATTGGAGCAATACTCACAACTAAAGCTTTTAACGGAATAATCACTGTGCGCAATATCAAATCCTTTAAATCGGCTTCTTCCCTTTCTTTGAACTTCTCTCTTTGCTAAAAGTGCTGCTCCGATGGCACCCATTACATCCGCATGCTCCGGTACAATAATCTCGCAGTTTAACAGTTCTTCAAAAGCTTTGCGCATGCCGACATTGGCAGCGACCCCTCCTTGAAACAAAATAGGAGAATGGATTTCTTTTCCTTTTCCCAAATTGTTCAAATAGTTTCGTACTAAAGCTTCGCACAATCCTCTGATAATATCTTCCTGGTTATGGCCAAGCTGTTGTTTATGGATCATATCGGATTCAGCAAAAACAGCGCATCTTCCTGCAATATGAACGGAATTATTGGATTGAAGTGCCAGAGTCCCGAATTCTTCTATAGGAATTCCCATCCTTTCTGCTTGCCTATCTAGAAAAGAACCCGTTCCAGCAGCGCATACCGTATTCATCGCAAAATCATAAATAATCCCATCTCGAAGCAAAATAATTTTTGAATCTTGGCCTCCTATTTCAATAATCGTCTTCACATCCGGAACATAATGCAATCCAGCTACCCCATGGGCAGTAATCTCATTCTTTATCGCATCTGCACCTACCATGATACCTCCCAGCTGCCTACCGCTCCCAGTCGTCCCGGCACCTGCCACTTTTAAATTTTTATCCAGTCTTTTCTGTATCTGTGCAAGCCCTTCTTTAATTGCCTCGATGGGTTTGCCCTGCGTTCGGATATATAATGTATCCAATACCTCTTCATTTTGATCTAAAACGACCACATTGGTACTGACAGAACCAATATCAATTCCAAGATAACAATGCTTCACTTCTCTGTCTCTCCTTTCTGTTTTTCAATAATTCCACGTATGCCTCCAATCGCGTTATAAATCCCGCTTCGCCTGTCATCTCATCAACAATCAGAGTTAATATCGGAATATTCCAATCCTTTTGTACCTGGGGCAAAATGCTCATTGCTACAATCTCAGGCATACAGGAAAAAGGCATGATCTGTATCACCCCATCATATCCTTCTTTTGCATATAACACCGAATGGCCAATGGTTTCTTGAGCATGGCCACCAATAAATGTTTTCATGTACGGCTGCGCTGCTTTTCGGATATCATATTCCCTGGAGCGTCCTAACGTACGGTATAAAGCATGTTCAATCACCCATCCGGATACAGAATGGGATTTATGCACCTCGGCGCCCAAATCATTTAACTTTTTCCCTATATCCAAATTTACAAAATCTTCTATAATCGTGTAGATTTCCCCGGTGATTCCTATTTTTAAAACATCTCTTTTTTTATCCAGAGAAAC
>JAMNXX010000036.1 GCA_023623095.1 Bacillota bacterium
GATGATTATCGAAGAAGGATCGATTGCTTTGGCTTTGAGCAAAGGGGCTAACGCCAATATGCTTGCCGTCGGATAGCAGCCTGGATTTGCGATCAGAGATGCGTTTTGTATTTCTGGCTTATACAATTCAGGCAATCCGTATACAGCTTCTTCTAAGAGATAAGCGCACGGATGATCGACTTGATACCACTGTTGATAAGTCTCGCTGTCCTTGAGCCGGAAATCTGCCCCCAAATCAATTACTTTCACCCCGGATTGGATTGCTTTTTGTGCTAAAACAGAAGATTTTCCGTGGGGCAATGCAATGAACAACACATCGATAGAGGAAAATTGCTCCTCGGCAGCAAGAATATCGATGCAGTTTTGATGAAGAAGTTCAGCATAATGGGGATACACATCTGAGAAAGAAACGCCTGCATGATTATGAGAAGATACAAAAACGATTTCTACATTTTTATGAGAACGGAGAAGCCAGACCAACTGCTGACCAGCATACCCTGTAGAACCTATAATACCTGCTTTGATCATCAAATCACCTCTTTGAAATTATTATGCTTATTATACATAAATATAAATAAATATACAATATAGAACTGAAAATTTTTTGAAAAGGCTTGAATAAATATATAAAAATAAGTATAATTATTAATTATGAGATAGGAAGATGGAGGAGAAAAAAATGCCCATTGAAAAAGTAGCAATATTGATTGAAGCACTGCCGTATATCAAAAAATTCAGAGGAAAAACTTTCGTGATCAAATACGGCGGAAGTACAATGAAAAATGAAGCTGCCAAAAAAGCTTTTATAGAAGATGTGGTTTTATTAAAATTGGTCGGGATCAACATTGTGATCATTCATGGAGGAGGCCCTGATATTTCTGAACTGCTGGATGAGCTTGGAATCGAGGCAGAATTTATTAATGGATTGCGGGTTACAGATGAAAAGACGATGGAGATCGTAGAAATGGTTTTGTCAGGAAAGGTCAATAAAGATATTGCAGGAGAGCTTTCCAAACATGGGATCCAGGCATTGGGACTGAGCGGAAAAGACGGGAATTTAATTGTGGCGAGAAAAAAATATCTGTATCAAGAAGGAGAAAAGATCGACATCGGGCATGTGGGAGAAGTGGTGTCCGTCAATGAAAAACTGCTGTGCGACCTTTTGGAAAAGGGGTATCTCCCGGTGATTTCTCCCGTCGGATGCGATCAGGAAGGAAAAAGCTATAATATCAATGCAGATTATGTAGCTGCTTCCGTAAGCGCCGTATTGAAAGCAGAAAAATTGATTTTGCTCTCCGATGTAAGGGGGCTTTATAAAGATATACAGGATCCGGCATCCTTTATTTCCGTAATCGATGTTCAAACGGTGAAGAGATATATCCAATCGGGAATCATCCAAGGAGGGATGATCCCAAAGATGGAATGTTGTATCGAAGCGATCCAAAAGGGGACGAAGAATGTGCATTTGATCGATGGAAGAAATCCACATAGCCTCTTGCTGGAGATTTTTACGGACAAAGGAATCGGAACGATGGTCAAAGGAGATGAGATGGATGGCTAAGGAGCATTTGATGAATACTTATGAAAGATTCGATGTGATATTTGAAAGAGGGGCAGGTTCATGGTTGTATGATACAGAAGGGAGAAAATATTTGGACTTTGTGGCAGGGATTGCTGTCAATTGCCTGGGGCACAGCCATCCGGCCGTTGTCCATGCCATTTCCGAACAGAGCAAAAAGTTGATGCACATCTCCAATCTATATTGGAATGAACCGCAGCTTTTATTAGCCGAGAAACTTGTCTCCTACAGCGATCATCAGAAGGTTTTTTTTGTAAATAGCGGTGCCGAAGCAGTGGAAACCGCATTGAAGCTGGCAAGAAAATATGGAAAAATTCAGGGCGGAGAAAAGAAAAACCGCATCTTATATATGAAAAACTCTTTTCATGGAAGGACATTGGGGGCGCTGGCTGTAACCGGTCAGGAAAAATATCAGAAAGATTTTATGCCGTTGATGGGAGAAGTTGAGGCCGTTTCTTTCAATGATATAGAAGATTTGAGGGAAAAAGCAAATCAAAATGTATGCGCAATGATTGTGGAACCCATTCAAGGGGAAAGCGGGATCATTCCTGCACAGCAATCATTCTTACAAGAGATGAGAAAACTCTGCGATCAGCTCGATGCGCTTCTTATATTTGACGAAATTCAATGTGGAATCGGAAGGACAGGAAAACTTTTTGCATATCAATCCTTCGGGATCATTCCGGATGTGATTTGCATGGCAAAGGGACTTGGAGGAGGGTTTCCTATCGGAGCAATATTGGTGAAGGACGAGGCAGCGGCCGCCTTTTCGCCGGGAGATCACGGTTCTACATTTGGGGGAAATCCATTGGCCTGTGCAGCCGCATGCGCGGTACTGGATGAACTGATGGAGAAGAAAGTGATCGAAGACGTAAAAGAAAAGAGCGAATATTTGATGGAACGATTGGAGGAATTGCAGAAGAAATACCCTGCGATTCAACAAATTCGAGGGATTGGTTTGATGATCGGATTGTGTTTTGATCGTGAGGTCAAAGAGATCGTGAAAAAATGCTTTGAAAAAGGACTTCTTGTCATTGGCGCAGGAGCAAATGTCATCCGGTTGGTTCCGGCATTAAATATCGAGAAAAAAGAAATCGATCAAGGGATAAAGATATTGCAAGATGTTTTAGAATCGACATTTGCTTAAAAAAATCGATATTTTTTCAAAAAAATATGAAACAATTTTAAAAAAAGGCATTTTAGGTATTGATTTTATTTCAAAAGGAGATTATAATATAGAATCAAATCATAAAAAGCAAAGAAGCGAAGAACGGTAGCAGTAGGCAAATTTTTGTTTTCAGAGAGCCAATGGGTGGTGTAAATTGGTAGCAAAAATTGCTGAATCCGACCGGGAGCTGCATCGGGGTAAAAAACCGATGCCGGATAATTCCGTTACAAATAAAGAGGCTGCCTGCAGATTTTTTAGGATTTTTGCAGTGCAGTGAAAAAAGGTGGCACCACGTGGATATGCTTCCCCGTCCTTGATTGATATCGTCAGGATTGGGGTTTTTTTATTATGCACCGTGATGAACGACTTCATTGGAAGCAGAAAATCCCATGGTAAAAAACCCAAAATCAAAAATAGTAATGGAGGAGATTGAAATGGAAGACAGAAAAAAGGTGATTATTACAGAAAGAATGGACGAAGAAGGCATCAAAATATTGCAGCAGGAAGTAGATGTGGACGTAGCATTTCATATTCCTAGAGAAGAATTGTTGAGCAAAATCCATGAATATGATGCATTGATCGTTCGAAGCGTAACAAAAGTCGATAAAGAATTGATCAGTGCAGGGAAAAAGTTGAAGGTAATTGGTCGAGCAGGAAACGGGCTGGATAATATCGATATCGATGAAGCAACAAAGAGAGGAATCATTGTAGCCAATACACCGGATAGCAATACGATGTCTGCTGCAGAACTGACAGTGGCACATCTGCTGGCTCAGTCCAGAAATCTTGTTCAGGCCAATAATTATATCAAATCCGGGAAATGGGCAAGAAGCCCTTTTAAAGGGGTAGAATTGTATCAAAAGACGCTTGGCATTATCGGATTGGGGCGAATTGGTTCATTGGTAGCTACCCGGATGGCTGCTTTTGGGATGAAAGTCATCGCATACGATCCATATATACCGGATGAAAGATTTAAACGCTTTAAGGCAGAAAAGAAAGAAACCCTCGAAGAATTATTAAGAGAATCCGATTTTATTACCGTGCATACCCCTAGAACCAAAGAAACGATGGGGATGATTGGAGAGAAAGAATTAGAATTGCTAAAAGACGGAGTAAGGATTTGCAATGTTGCCAGAGGAGGAATCATCAGCGAGAAAGCATTGATGAAAGGATTGGAAAGCGGTAAAATTGCCAGTGCAGGGATCGATGTTTTCGAAGTGGAACCATGCCCGGACAACCCACTTTTTAAATTTGACAATGTTACCGTCACACCGCATCTGGGAGCGGATACGGTAGAGGCGCAACAAAATGTAGGGAAAAATATTGCAGAACAAGTGCTCAATGCGCTTAAAGGAGAAATTGTGCCAAATGCAGTCAATCTGCCTACGCTTCATCGGGATGAGCTGCAAGCCGTCAAACCGTATATTAATTTGATGGAAAAGCTCGGAAAGATATATTATCAGCTTTACCAAGAACCGATCGAGTATATCAGCGTCGAATATTGGGGAAGTGTTGCAAATCAAGATACGAAAATGATCACGATTGCTTTCATAAAAGGACTTTTAGAGCCGGTTGTAGAAAATCGCGTCAACTATGTGAATGCGCTGCACCTTGCAGAGCAGAGAGGAATTGGTATCGAACAAAAAGCGTATACGGATATGTATAATGTATATATCGATTATTTAGAAATCAAGATAAAAAATAAAAACGACACATTTGTCTTAGCTGGAAATCTTTCTTCGAGACGTGAAGGAAGACTCATAAAAGTAGAAAGATATCAAGTAGATATTAATCCGAGCCAATATATGCTATTTGTTAAGAACGTGGATGTTCCTGGTGTGATTGGAAATGTCGGAAGAATCTTAGGACAGGA
>JAMNXX010000112.1 GCA_023623095.1 Bacillota bacterium
GTTTCCATTAGGGATATCACCGTTGCAGTTGCAGATGCATTCTGTCGGTTCGCAGCAATCTTCAGAACAGCAGAATGCCTGGAGGGTATAGGTGTCGTTTCCTGGTACACAGATGCTGTATTGCCCGTCATCATTGGTGATCCCTGCAAATGTTTTGCCCGTTGTGGTGCTGGTAGCAAATACCATAACATTTGCCACCGGCTTGTTCTCATCGGTGCCGCAGAGTACAAAGCCTTGCAGGATACAGCATTTGATTTCTTTTGCTTCCAAGAATAGATCCGGAACGGGATTGAATGGAGGACATGTTACATCAGAAGGACATGTCACCATTACGGATTCAGGGAATTTATAAGCGATACATGGCTCTGCTCCGTTACCGTCGCAAACGGGGGCACATATATCCATCCATACATTCCCACTGAGCCCTGCTTTGAAGCCGATATTTGCAGGCCCGATAGCCAAAGGGCGAGTCAGTGTAAAATTAAGTGTAACGGATGCCTGTTCCGTATCTTCAGGCAGTTGTAACTCCGGATCATTTCCGGAAGGAATATTATCGAACTTCAATCCTTTGCAGGCAGCAGGATTTTCATTCGGGTTTGGAATTCGATTGTCGATAAAGCAGTCATCACGAGTAATCGTTGTGCTGTTCGGGTCATCAAATGTTACTGTATAAGAACAGCTTTCGAGCAGATCGGATCGCTCTTTGTCGCTGATTCCCGGGCAAAGGCATATACGAATATTGCTCAGTTCTTGGGATTATTCCGGATCGACTCGTGTGATCACATATTGAAAAGTAGTTGCCGGCTGTGTAATATCCGTAGGAGCTGTTAATTCGATTTTCCAGCCGTTTAATGTTTGCGTCTTTTGGCACTCACTAGATGTTTGAAGTTTTGTGCAACCATTCGACATTATGCTTTCTCCTTTCTTTTTTTAATTTTATTTGCTGTTTCCAGCTACTTTATAGTATTCAGCAAGCGCAAAAATGTGAAAGCTTGTTCAAAAAAAATGGGAAGTATGCGAGTGTTCCATAACGAATAGAGATGCATAAGATGAATTATGGAAAGAATAAAGGAGGGCTTTTGATGAAACAGCAATCTTGGTACACACATATCGTTGTTGATAGTCGCGGATTTTGCAGAAAATCTTATGTTCCTACAAAATATCCTTTTGCATATCGATTTAGCTGTGAAACATTCTTTTGCAAGAAAAAATGTGATTGCCGCAAACCAAAACCAAAGCCAAAATGCGATATTGTAAAGGCACCGAATTTAGTGATAGAAGCAAAAAAAATCAATTGCTGTTTCCTGACAGGAGTGGTAAGATGTTCTACGGATAACAATGCGCCAGTAGAAAATGCAGTTGTATTTGCGATCCGACAATCCGACGGGAAAGTTTTTTCAGGAGTGACCAACGCGGATGGACGGTATTATATTTGCGTACCGAGCGGAAATATGTACCGAATTGAATGTTTTTACTGCTGCCCAGACTGTTTGGAAGATGCCCCTTGTATCTGTAATGCATAGAAATCAATAAAAAAAAACGGGCAGCTTCCGTTTTTTGTTGAGAAAGATGATCATGGAAATATTTTTCATTCAATCTACCGGCTTTGAATCTGTATGAATGTTAATCTGTACTTGTTCCCCCGGCTTTCCTGCAAAAACTTCTTTGGGATCGATTTCAAGAGGCTTTCCATGTTGGATTTTAGCTGCATTTAAGATGTTTAGTCTCTTCATATTTTGGGGGATTTCCTCTTCTGTCAGATTCCGAATCAAAGAAGGCATGCCAGATTGATTTTTAAACAATGGGGAAGCTGCAGACCGCTCTTCGACAGCAAATGGTTGAATCGCTTTATCCGATTTTGATTCTGCTGTTTTTACAGAGGGTTCTTCTTTGGATAAAGGTTTAGAGGAAGGCTCTGAAGGATAGGGTAAACGAGCTCGAATCCCCTGCAATTCTTTGAGAAATAGATTGTATTTTTCATCCATATTGTTTAGGAAATCAAATATATTTCGAAAATGTTTCAAGATCAGTACAATTAGTGAGATTTCAAGACTTACCAGTACAAGACAGGTAATCGCCAACAGTCCAATTTCTAACACGTTCAAACCCTCCTTATGAAAATGCTTGCATGGATTTTAGATAAAAAGCTTGCGGTGTATATTTTATATCATATGCAAAAATGTTGAGAATGGTTCTGTTGGAATGTCACCTTTTGATATCCTAAAAAGGAATTGACAATAAAATCACATCTATGGTATCCTATTAAAGATAAAACGCCTTTAAGGGAGTCCAGTGAGGCTAACAAGGAGGAAAAAAAATGAATATTCGCAGAGAAATCGCTCAAAAATTACTTGAGATCAATGCAGTCAGCATCCGAAATACGGATCAATTGTTTACTTGGGCATCCGGAATCCGATCACCGATTTACTGTGACAATCGATTGACGATGGGATATTCGGAAATTCGAGAAAAAATTGCCCAAGGATTTGTAGAAATCATCAAAGAGCATTATCCGCAGACAGAAATTATTGTAGGGACTGCTACGGCAGGAATTCCTCATGCGGCATGGGTGGCACAGAAAATGAATTTACCGATGGCATATGTAAGAAGTGCCTCAAAAGGTCATGGCAAGAAGAACCAGATTGAAGGTGTGACCCATCAGGGGCAAAAAGCTGTCGTGATCGAGGATTTAATTTCGACCGGAGGAAGCTCGATGGCGGCGGTGCAAGCCCTCAGAAAATTCGGAGTAGAAGTTTTAGGTGTGTTGGGGATATTTACGTACGGCTTTAAAGAAGCGGCTGAATTATTTCAACGGGAAAGGGTTTCTTATCATACATTAACGGATTATCAGACTCTCCTCTCCGTTGCGGTTGAAACCGGACGGCTTCAACGAGAAGAAAAGTCCTTGCTGCAAATGTGGAGCGAGAACCCCTATATTTTTACAAATCAAACCTACGATGAAACGAAATTCTTGGCAAAATGACAGCGTTCATTTTGCCTTTTGATTTTTGCGGGAAAGACAGAAAAATAGGAAGAAAAGCCTACTCAAAAATAGAAATAGATGAATGGGAGAGGAATAAACAGATATTCTGTAGAAAATCATCAAAACCGGTATGAAATCATTTCCTATAAATATTGTAATACCCATCCAAGGTAGTGCATAATATACAATATGTAGTATGAGAGAAAAAAAGTGTAACAATAGGAGGGGGCCTATGGCAGTTACGAAGGTTCAAAAGAGAAATGGGGAAATTGTCGATTTTGACGCTTCAAAGATCAAAGCGGCAATTTTTGCAGCTGCAAAAGCGGTAGGAGGAAATGATGAAATGCTGGCCCAGAGGCTGACCAAAATAGTCGTAGAAATCGTAAATGAAACGTATGCGGCAGGGATACCGTCCGTTGAAGATATTCAAGATATTGTAGAAAAGGTTTTGATAGAAGAAGGCCATGCGAAAACGGCAAAGGCATATATATTGTATCGAAAAAAACATGAAGAGATTCGAGAAATAAAGAATTTATTCATGGATGCAGAAGCCATGATTGAAGAATACGTCACCTTAGAGGATTGGCGTGTCAATGAAAATGCCAATATGGGATTTTCATTACAAGGATTGAATAATCATATCGTGGAGAGCATTACGAGCAAATACTGGCTCAATAAGATTTATAGAAAAGAATTGCGGGATGCGCATATCCGAGGGGATTTGCATATTCATGATTTAGGGCTGCTTGCACCTTATTGCTGCGGTTGGGATATGGAGGCTTTTTTGATCCATGGATTTAGGGGAGCAAAAGGGAAAGTAGAGTCTAGGCCTCCGAAGCATTTTGAATCGGCCCTGGGGCAGCTGGTCAATTTATTATATACCCTTCAAGGAGAATCAGCAGGAGCACAGGCGGTTTCCAGCATCGATACATATTTGGCACCTTTTATTTATTATGATAATTTGGAATATGAGCAGGTAAAAAAAGCAATACAACGATTTGTGTTTAACTTGAATGTGCCGACGAGGGTAGGTTTCCAGACTCCTTTTACAAATATTACATTGGACATCACACCGCATCCGCTGCTGAAAAACCAGCCTGTTATTATTGGCGGGAAGGTCATGGACAAAACCTATGGCGAATTTGAAAAAGAAATGGGGATGTTCGTAAAAGCTTTTTGTGAAGTGATGATGGAGGGAGATGGTGCAGGCCGCGCATTCAGTTTTCCGATTCCGAATGTCAATATTACGCATGATTTCCCCTGGGATTCTGAAGCGGTCAATGCGGTGATGGAAATGACAAGAAAGTTTGGCACGCCCTATTTTTCAAATTTCTTGAATTCCGATCTGTCTCCGGAAGATATCCGTTCGATGTGCTGCCGTCTGAGGCTGGACAACCGGGAACTTCGAAGAAGGGGAGGCGGATTGTTTGGTGCAAACCCGTTAACGGGTTCCATCAATGTTGTCACAATCAATATGGCAAGGATCGGGTATCTGGCGAAGACAGTAGAAGAATTTAAGAAAAGAGTAAGAGAACTGATGGAATACGCAAAAGAGATCTGTGAAAGCAAAAGAAAGGTTTTGGAACATTATATGGATATCGGGCTGTATCCATATTCGAGAT
>JAMNXX010000130.1 GCA_023623095.1 Bacillota bacterium
ACCTCATTCCCCCTTCGTGGTATAGTATATAACAGAAAAAAAAGCAATGTAAAACTTCAATATATGGGAATGCATGAACATCCATCCATTTTTAAAAGTTCATTCCTATATCATTTTTGCGCGGGGAAATGATTCGCTATATAAAAAGAAGGATGGAAGCGGGGTTCCGACCCTTCCAATCCTTCTGAATTACCGAGACACATATGCATTTCCTTTTATGAAAAATCTCCACTCAAAATCCTTCGCCTCTTCTGCATAATCTACATTGATGCGCTTCGAACACCCTATTCCAAAATCATGAAAATGCTCATCTTCACAGATGAAAAAATGATCGCTTAGCAAATCATTTCCATTATTTGCTTTTGTGATACCAAATGCCATACATAATTTTCCGGGTCCATTTGACAGCTGAATGCGCTTTTTTTGAGGCAGTTCTTCGTACCCTTTTCCGAAGCGGTTTCTGCTCATCAATTCCATTCCTTCCAGCGGTTCCAGCGCGCGGATCAATACAGCAGCCCCGACTCCTTCCGGCTCCGTTACGACATTCATACAATAATACATTCCATAAATGAGATAAACATAAGCATGTCCCGGAGGCCCAAACATAACCTCTGTTCTTTTTGTCACGCGCTGATTGTAGCAATGAGCCGCTTTATCGATGGCTCCGATATATGCTTCTGTCTCCACAATTCTCCCCTTTAAAAATCGATCCTCCTGTTTATACACAAGCACCTTGCCCAAAAGCTCCCGAGCCACTGTTAATGTATCTCGTTCATAAAATTTTCTTGACAGTTTTTTCATATCGATATATTCTTCCTTTCAACAATGTTCATATAATATAAAGGATTTTTAAAAAACCTCATCGTTCACCTCTATTGAAAGATCAGCATATCCTAAAAATAGATTCAAATAAAAATTTTTTAAAAAGTAATAAAATTATATTGACTTTCTTTGACCTTCATGTATAATAAAAGTATAAAGATGAATATTTAGGAGGTGTTTCATATGTTCGGTGACTTAGTTCCTTTCAACAGAAGAGCAAGAGAAATAGAAAGCTTTTTTGATAAGATGTTTGATTCCGATTTCCCTTTTTCTTTCTTGAATCCATCGGATATGAAAGTAGATATCAAAGAGTATGAAAAAGAATATGTATTGGAAGCAGAAATCCCGGGCGTAAATAAAGAACAGATCCACATAGATTATCAACAAAATTACCTGACGATTTCCGTAGAAAATCGAGAAGAACTCAATGAAGAAAGAAAGAATTATATCCGAAGAGAAAGAAAATTCGGCAGAAGCAGCAGATCTTTCTATGTAGAAGGAATCCAAGAAGATAAGATCAGCGCGAAATATGAAAATGGCATTCTGACAGTTCTGCTTCCAAAAAGCAAGGATGCAAAACCACGCAAAAGAATTGAAATTCAATAAAAAGAGCCATGATTTGGCTCTTTCTTGCTTTTTAAGCCTGCATATGATTAACTTGAACACCTTTCAATTTCTTTAGATCTTCCGTCATTTTCTGAATTCGCTGCATATCTCCCCTGAGATTTAATGTAATCAATCCATGGTTGGTTTCTCCCGGATCATGAATGCCGAATCGCCCTAAAATCAGATCCCCATTTTGGGTCAGTATCTCCTGAACCTGAGGCGCGATATCGTCTCTATCATTCAACCGGATGCTCATAACGCTTAATTGATCCATCCTGTTTCCCTCCTTTTTTCTATCTCCTAGTATTCATCAATGCCGTAAAATTTATGTGTTTTTGTAATCGATCAAGCATTCTTTTTTGATAAAAATATTATATAATGGAGTAGGATTCAAGGGCTCAATCAGAGCAAAAAAATGAAGCATCTGTTTCTTTTTATTTTATACTTTAATTTAGAAATGGCTAGGTGACAAAAAATGCAAAAACATCTAAAGACTATCTTCCAAAATCGGAAGCCTCGCCCTGAAGGCCTATACCATGAATTTGCGGTACTCGTACCTATCGTTAAAGTTCAAGATGAGCTTGAACTTTTATTTGAAATCCGCTCAGAATCTCTTAAAAATCAACCGAAAGAAATCTGTTTTCCCGGAGGGAAAATGGAATCGGGAGAAACCCCTATGGATTGTGCCATTCGGGAAACATGTGAAGAGCTAAACATCACACCGGAGCAGATCGAGATATACGGTCCTCTCGACTATCTGGTCATGCACCATAATATGATCCTTTATCCTTTTTTAGGTTATCTTTCTTCTGTAGATCCTCAAAGAATTCAATTCAACAAAGACGAAGTGTCCGCTGTCTTTACGGTTCCGCTTCAGCATTTTATCGAGACCAAGCCGATTCAACATTTTGTTTATAACAAAACACATACTACAGAAGATTTCCCCTTTCACATGATCCCAAACGGAAAGAACTACCCATGGCATACGGGGAAGCGCCCGGTTTTATTTTACCCGTATCAAGATCAAATCATATGGGGTATAACTGCCCGAATCATCAATAATCTTGTAAATATCCTCTCTTAAACAATTTTCTCTCATACGATCAGGTATATGAGCATGTGTCTGCAAACACATGCTTGTTTCTATTGTTCCATCATCTCCAATACAATCCCTGCATCCCCTACAGGCATAATATGGGCTCCGGCAGAAATCCCCCGAACCTGCTCCAAAAGTTCCCTGGCGATTTGGATCCCTTCTGCCCTCCCGCCCTGCTCCATCCTCTTTTCCGCCCAAGCGGGAATGGAAATCCCCGGAACATTCTCGATAATATTTCTCGTCATTTTATAACTTTTTAAAGGCAGAATGCCTGCCAAAACAGGAATGGGGTGCGGTTTTAACTTTTCAATAAATCGCTGCAACACATCGATTTCATAAATGGGCTGCGTCTGAATGAAATGTGCGCCTTTTTCTATCTTTTTTAAAACCTTTTCAACTTCTCGATCAATTTCTGATGCACAAGGGTCAGCAGCTACTCCAATAAAAAATTGCGGTGCCTGATCTAGTGCGTTTCCGGACAGATCAGATCCTTGATTCAATGTATTTGCAATCTCCACCAATCCAAGAGAATCTACTTCAAATACCCCTTTTGCATTCGGATGATCTCCTCTTTTCGGATCGTCTCCCGTAAGGACCAGAATATTTTTCACCCCTAAGGCAGCAGCCCCAAGGAGCCCTGACTGCAATCCAATCACATTCCGATCTCGGCAAGTCAAATGAAAAATGGCATCCAATTTTGTTTCCCTTTGGATGATATGTGCAATTGCAATGGGACTCATCCGCATATTTGCCATCGGGCAATCTGTGATATTGACTGCATCCGCCTTCGTTTTGAGTTTGTTCGCATAGTGAATCACCCGATCGATATTCAAACCTTTCGGAGGCTCCAACTCCACCGTGATGACAAATTTCCCCTCCTCTATTTTTCTTCTTAATTCGCTTGCAGGCATTTTTATCCCCCTTTTTATATTTTCTTGAACCTCCATAAATCTTCCTCGCTTCAAGAAGTTAAATCTTTAAAGAGTAGCATTATATAAAATGCGCAATATACATTTATTGTATACGATATTCTAGAAAGCGTTAAACAATTCCTATTTATCTATAGGAACAGCAATGGTCAAAGTGGTAAGGGTCGACAGCTTTGTCTTTCCATTTTGATAGATTGTATAAACTATTCAGCAAATATATTCGATAAGGATTGCGGAAAACGCATCTGAACATAGTTTGGCCATTCAAACATAATCGTTTATCAGTAGGGGCGATCTATCTAATAGCAATTGTAGGGACGGCCTGTGGTCCCCCGAAGATAAGGAGTGAGCGAGCAAAACTTACCCCTACGTTAGCGTCTCAAGAGTTGCAGTGCTTTGTTTTCTCAAATTCCTTGTCAGGATAAACGTTCTTTACGAATATATCTTACTCTGCGCATCCCGATCCGCCAAAATCTTCTTTGCTACTTTCACGGCCTCCACTGCATCCTTCCCATAGAAAGCTCCAATCTCTCTTGCATATTCCTCCGTGATCACAGCGCCACCTACCATAACCGGTATTTTACAATTTATCTCATGCAGCTTTTCAATTATTTTCTGCATCTGCTGCATGGTTGTCGTCATCAATGCGCTCAATCCAATAATATCTGCTTTTTCATCGATGGCTTTTTGGATAATCACTTCATCCGGAACGTCTTTTCCCAAATCGATCACTTCAAATCCTTGATTCTGCAGCATCACCGATACGATATTCTTTCCGATATCATGAATATCTCCTTTTACGGTAGCCAATACAACCTTCCCGATTTTTTGATGGTTGCTTCTTTTTAATTCCTCTTTCAGAAATTCAAAAACAGCTTGTGCAGATTCGGCAGATAAAAGAAGCTGTGGAAGAAAAAATATCTGTTTTTCATAAAGTTCTCCCACTTGTTCCAATGCAGGAATCACGGATTCATTGATAATTTGAATCGCCGTCTTCCCTCGTCTTTTTTCTTTTTCAATCTCTGCAGGAATTTGAGATTTGTTTCCGGATTTAATCAGCCCGATCAAATCCGGACTCTCATCTTCATCCCGCTGCAATCTCCGTATCTCCTCTTCACTCCGCTGCAGTTTTCGTATTTCCTCT
>JAMNXX010000078.1 GCA_023623095.1 Bacillota bacterium
GGATAAATGGAAGGACAAAATGCATTGAATATGCTTTATAATATTAAAATTTTCAAAGGAGGTGGTACCGATGATTTTTAGAAATTGCGCCGGTGGGGTCGTATTCTTTGAAGAAAAAGTCCTGCTTTTAAAAAATGAAAAAGATGAATGGATATTGCCTAAAGGAGTAATTCGTAATGGGGATCTTTCCAGAGATGTCGCGTTAAGACGTGTCAGAGAAGAGACGGGAGTGGACGCGGAGATTATATCATCTGTGGGAGAGACTTGTTACGAATTTTTTTCTATTAAAAGACAAAAAGATGTTTGCAATCAGATCGGATGGTATTTGATGAGGGCAGAAAGCGATGCGTGCAAGCTGAATGCAGAAATGGACTTTAAGGAAGTAGGATTTTATCCTATCGATGAGGCTTTGGAAAAAATCACACACCCTCAAGAACAATCTTTAGTAAGGATCTCTTATCAGAAATATAAAGCGTTGGGAGCCATAGAAATACCGGTATGATGGATTCAGGAGAGTAAGCATATTACTCTCCTATTATTTTGAGAAGACTGAAAATTAGCAGACGCTATTTTGAATGTTGCCAAAACACTTATATCCTTTGATGAGATTCAGCATGATCGTATTTATAACAATGACAAAGTATGATAAGTTATAAATGATATCTTTTTTGTGACTTCTATCGAAGGAGGGTATGAACCATGCGTTATAAGACACTGCTGAAATATGCTGAAGCAGAGCAAATCATAGAAAAATCAAAGTTTATCGGTTATGCAAAACCTGTAGAAAAGGAAGAAGAAGCGATTGCATTTATTGAATCTATTCGTTCAAAACATTGGAATGCGACCCACAATGTGCCTGTTTATTTGATTGGAAAGAATAATGAAATACAACGATACAGCGACGATGGGGAACCTGCCGGTACTGCTGGAATCCCTATTTTGGATATGCTTAAAAAAGAGGAGATTCGAAATGTCGTTATCGTTGTTACAAGATACTTTGGAGGAATTAAACTAGGGACAGGAGGATTGGTCAGAGCATATACTTCTACAGCCAAATTGGTATTGAAGGAAGCAAAAGTGATTGAGAAGGTTTTATATGATTTAATCAAGATCCGGATAGACTATTCTCTTATGGGAAAAGTGCAAAATGAGTTGCTTACTGCCGGATATGTTATAAAGGAAACGTTTTTTGATGATGCAGTTAATCTATACATCTATTCTGAGCCGGATCAAACAGAGAGATGCGTTCAAATGATTACGAATTTAACTTCCGGAAAAGCAGAAATTCAAGTTGAGGATACGGTATATCTAAATGTCGAAAATGGCGTTTTGCTTAAATGAAAAACCTCAAATATATTTTTTCGTACGCATTATGACGTACGGCTTTTTTCTTTCCAAAGGAGTTCATAGAGTCCGATCCCAATCAAAAAAACACCGAATAATTTTCGCAGCAAAGAAGAAGACAGATGAACGGCGAATAAAGATCCGCAAACAGCTCCGATGATCCCTGAAATGATAAGAGGCAGGAGAAGAGAGAATTCAATATTTCTGTTTTTAAAATAAGTAATCGATGCGACTAAAGCAGCTGGAATAAAAGATAGCAAATTAAGCCCTTGTGCTTGATGTTGAGAGACATCTGTGAGTAAGGTGAGAGCAGGAATCAAAATTGTTCCTCCTCCGATTCCCATCCCTCCGATAATTCCTGCAAGAAATCCGAGCAATATGAAAATCATTGAAACACCATCCTTATTGCAGCAATGAGAATTAGAATAGCAAAAAATTTTCTAAGCACACGTTCCGAAAGAAGAGGAAGCAATTTTGCTCCGATATATCCCCCTATGATACTCCCTATCATTATTTTTATTGCAATATCCCATAGAATGATCTTGTATTTCATATATATCAGCGTCGTGATGAGCGTAAGAGGGAGAATGATGGAAACGGTTGTGGCATGGGCTTTATGTTGACTTACGCCTAATAAAAAAAATATTCCCGGAACTAAAATCGTCCCCCCTCCAGAACCAAATAATCCATTCGTAAAACCTGCAGTCAATCCCAATATGAAAATAACGAGCATATTTTTTTGAAACATGATATTCTCCTAATTGCGTATAATATCAATGAGACTTCATGAGCGTTTTATCGATTTTAAATGTCAAATCTGTTCTAAAGCCATATGTTTTTATGGCGAAATCGCCCATTCATTGATTTTATAAAGTTTTTATGTTATGGCTGGCTCAAAAAACATTGAGCCTTTTCTTTTATAGTTTGATCAATAATTGTGATTTTATCCAGGAGCAAATTGTCTTTGTTCAGGTCGATTTGATTGCTATATTGAATAAAAACCTACTCAATGTTCAAAATTTTTATATGGGAGTATTGACAGTAGAAAAAGTTTCATATAAAATAAATCCATAAATTCCGATAAAAAAACTATGATATAGGAGGAAGGTTATGAAAGTAGCGAATAATATTACAGAGCTAATTGGAAATACACCTATCATAAGATTAAACAAATTGGTCGGCGTCCAAGATGCAGCAGTATATGTGAAATTAGAGGCAATGAATCCAGGAAGCAGCATAAAAGATAGGATCGCTTTAAACATGATAGAAGCGGCTGAAAAAGAAGGAAAATTAACAAAAGATTCGGTCATTGTAGAGCCAACGAGTGGCAACACAGGAATTGGTCTAGCAATGATAGGAGCAGCCAAAGGGTATAAGGTTATTTTGGTGATGCCGGAAACAATGAGTATCGAAAGAAGGAAGCTTTTTAAAGCATTTGGTGCGGATATGGTGCTTACGGATGGCACGTTGGGGATGAAAGGTGCTATTGAGAAAGCCAATGAGATGGTTCGCGAAAACAAAAACTATTTTATGCCCCAGCAATTTGAAAATTCAGCAAATCCAGATATACATCGGCGAACCACTGCGCCAGAGATCCTCGCTCAGATGGATAATCAGTTTGATGCTTTTGTAGCTTCCGTGGGTACAGGAGGAACGCTTACGGGAGTTGCAGAAGTTATTAAGGAAAAACTCCCATCTGTTCAAATTATAGCTGTTGAACCAAAAAATTCTCCCGTACTTTCTGGAGGTTCTCCAGGTCCCCATAAGATTCAAGGAATTGGGGCTGGATTTGTTCCAAAAATTTTAAATACGAAAATCATTGATCAGATCATTCAAGTAAAAGATGAGGACGCAATGGAAACAGCCAGAAGATTAGCAAGAGAGGAAGGAATTTTGGTTGGAATTTCTTCAGGTGCAGCTGTATGGGCAGCCCTCCAAAAATCAAAGGAAATGGGAAAAGGAAAGAGAATCGTAGTCATAGCACCGGATTATGGGGAAAGATATTTAAGTACGTCTCTATTTGATTTTGAATCATGATAGATTTGTCCGTTACTGCCAAAAGACTTTCACTTCAACGAAGCAAGTAGAAGTCGTTTAAGAAAAGCGGCAATAGCAGTTCTGGATATGATGTGAAAGAGAGCAAGAATTCTTTTGAAATCAGAAAAGATTCTTGCTTTTTTTGTGGTATAATAACAACACAGCCAAAAAATATAGATAGAGGGATTATTTCGTTAGAAAGGAGCATATAGATCGATGGATACAAATATACAGCAAAAAATTGATCGCACGATAGAATGGCTGAGGGATAAAGTCCGAGAATCTCGTTCAACGGGACTTGCTGTGGGATTATCCGGAGGAATTGATTCTGCAGTGGTTGCTTTTCTGATCAAAAAAGCTTTTCCAGATAATTCTGTAGCAGTAATTATGCCATGCAAAAGCGATCCAAGAGATGAACAGGAGGCTATCAAGACAGCGGAAGCCTGTGGAATAGAATATATTCGTATGGAGCTTAGCCATACGCACGAAATATTATTGAAAGACATTATGGAAAATATCAAAAACAAAGATGCGCTAAAGAATCAGCAAGCTCTTAGAATAGCGGATGCAAATTTAAGAGCCCGGTTGCGCATGAGCACCCTTTATTGTATAGCGAATTTTCTAAACTATCTTGTTGTAGGAACAGATAATGCCTCAGAACTATATACGGGATATTTTACGAAATATGGGGATGGAGGTGTTGATATTCTGCCGATAGCGAATTTGAAAAAAAGAGAAGTATATGAATGGGGACGTCATTTAGGAGTTCCGCAAAGCGTATTGGATCGTTTACCCTCAGCAGGACTTTGGGAAGGACAAACCGATGAGGCCGAAATGGGCACGACTTATGATATGATAGATGATTTTCTAGAGGGAAAAGAGATTCCACAGAAAGACAGAGAAATTATTGAAAGGCTTCATCAAAAATCAGAACATAAAAGAAGAATGCCGGCTAAACCTCCTATCTTTTAAAGAACGAAAAAAGATTTCCGAAAAACTTTTATAATCTTATTTGTTAAAATTTATCTTTTTCAACCTAGAAAATATGCTCCTCCTTGTAGAAAACAGCTTTTATTCTTAAACTGCTTGCTACAAGAGGAGCATATCATTTTGTTTCAATCTGCTTTTATTTTGATAATGAAGAAGAAAAAACATCTGTCATTTCCATAACATTTTTCATCACAATGCTTGCATTAATTTTGATCAAATCA
>JAMNXX010000113.1 GCA_023623095.1 Bacillota bacterium
TTTTATAAAAATAAGGATAGCTTGCCTTCTGGAAATCTGCTATTAATTTAATTCCGTTTCTTTCAGGATATCGTAAGTGATTGCATCAGATTTCTAGCGAAAAATTTTGTCTCCACTGCACAAATGGTATTGCTTATATTCATTTCCTTGACGATCCTAAAAACAAACAACAGGTTTCTATAACGAATCTGGAAGAACGTTAGAAAATAGAAGAATCACTTCAAGCAGAGCAAAGCGGGGGTAGTTCAAAGTTATTTGTTAGGGACTGGAATACAAATGAAACATTCTCACAATCTTTTGAAAAAAACAATTATCAGAATATGATATTAATCGGTAAAAGGTGTAAAATATGTATAAATATTCGCTCCCTTAAATAAAAAATTTAAGGGATTTTTCTATTTAGATTATGGAAAAAAATACATTCAAATAATACTGTACAAATAATAGTAAAAAAACTAAAATAGTATTAGATAGTTAGATAATTATCTAAATACTTAAAAGCAGGGGAGCGATCGTCTTGAATGAGATTTTTAAGGCATTGGCAGATCCAACGAGGAGAAAGATTTTGAAGATGCTGAGGGAGAAGGATTTAAGTGCAGGGGAAATTGCGGAACACTTCGATATGACAAAGCCATCGATCAGCCACCATTTGAATATGTTAAAACAAGCCAATTTGGTATTAAGCGAAAAACAAGGTCAAAATATTTACTATTCATTGAATATGACTGTATTTCAGGAAATCATTCAGTGGATTTTTGATTTTCAAGGAAGGGGAGAAGATCATGCGAATCAGTAAATGGATGATTGGATTGATTGTTTTATCTGTCATCGGAACAGGACTCATCTATCCTTATTTGCCTGCTCATGTACCGTCTCATTGGAATATTTCCGGAGAAATCGATGATTATCAGCCCAAGCTATTTGTGTTTTTTACTGCACTATTGCCTTTTTTGATCTATATGATGATGATATTTTTGCCTAAAATCGATCCCAAAAGGGATGCCTATCAAAAACATCAAAAAGCCTATCAAGCGACAGCAACGATTCTGGCTATTTTTCTGATTTTTATTCATTGGATTACTTTGATGGCTGCACTGGGCTATCCTGTGGATGTGGGGATGATGGTGCGGCTGGGAGTTGCCGTTTTGTTTGTTGTTTTAGGAAATTATCTTAGCCAGGTAAGACAAAATTATTTCTTTGGGATTAAAACTCCCTGGACGCTGGCGAATGAGCAGGTTTGGAAAAAAACCCATCGAATGGGCGGGTATGTATTTGTATTGTTGGGAATTTTAACGGGCGTAACTGCTTTTTTCAACAATCAAGCAGCCTTTTTTGTGATGATTGGAGGGCTGATTATCGGTGTTGCATTTATTTTTGTCTACTCTTACGTTATCTATAAAAAGATCGCAGGATAAAAGGAGTCCGACCGGGAAAAAGAGAATATAAACGGATAGGAAAGATCGCAGGCGTATGGAGGGAAATAATATGCGCAAGAAGAGGAAGCCTTTGCGGTTTTGGATCTTCCTGCTGTTGTTTTTCGGTATATTGGGTTGGGGCATTTTTCAGATAACAGATATTGTTTGGGGAATTTTTAGTAAAGAGAAAGCCGTGTTTCATAAAATCCATACGATTCCCTATCAGGAAGATGAAAAATCTTTTACACATCCTTTTCAAACCGGTATCGCTATTTATGATCAGGAAAAAATCTATTTATATGATGAAAAAGGGCAGGAGCGCTGGGTGGTTTCTAAGAAGATCGATTCGTTGATTGCTGCGTGCGCAAAAGATATTTTGTTTTGCGGAGATAAAAATACGGGGGAGATTACAGCGATTGACAGCAAAGGAAAAAATCTTTGGTCTGTCGCTTTGGATGCTTCCCTCATCAAATTAAAATCCAATGAGGCGGGATATCTTGCTGTCCATATCAAAAACTCGCAAAAACAGGAAAAAATCGTTCTTGTAAATCCAAAAGGGAAGATCACGGGGGAAATCCTTTTAACAGAAGGCTCGATCTTAGATTTTGCTGTTTCTGAAGATAAAATCATTGGCATATCTGCTGTGAATATAGAAAATGATGAACTTGGCAGCTATATTCTCTTTTATTCGATAGAGGGAGAGGTCTTGGGCGGAAACCAGGGGAGCGAAGAAGTTATAAGCAATGTATTTTTTGATTCAAAGAGCAATTTGTTTTCGATCGGAACGGAAAATCTGAGCAGTTTTGATCAGAAAGGCGGATTGCGCTGGTCTGAAGAGATTCCCGGTACGGTGCGCAAGATTGCATGGAATCCGCAGGGTTGGGCGGCGATTCATCTGTCTGATTATAAAAATACAATCCTCGATCCAAAAAATCAGAATCTGATTTGGTTTATGGACAGCAATGGAAAGGGGATCGGAAGGACTGCTGTGGAAGGAAATCTTTTGGGATTGCACAGCAGAGGAAATCATTTGGCAGCCTTTACGGAGCGAACCGTCTATGTTTATGAGAAAAGTGGGAAATTCCTTGCTGAGAAAAAGATCAGCAATGATATCCAGGCGGTTTATCTGCTTCCTTCAAATCGGTTGGCTGTGCTGTTTAAAAACAAATTAGAAATATTTGAATGGAAATACCGATGATAATCAGGAGGATGTTATGGGCTGGATGGATGTATTGATCGGCGTTATCTGTATTATCAGCTGCATAAAAGGATGGTTGAAAGGCTGGTTTGTATCTGCCTTTCAAGTAGGGGAATTTTTCATTGCAGGGATTGCAGCAAAGAAATATTATTCAGAGGTTTCAGCCTTTTTCTTTGATCAGCCAATTTTTTCGAGTATTATCCAAGGACGGATCTTCAATCGGCTGCAATCCGCCTCTTATCCCCAGGCAGTTCCCGAAAGTATTCTTGCGGAACAAAGCATCTTTCAGCGGTTAAATCTTCCTTATTGGTTAGAACAATCCTTGATGGAAAGCGAGACGGTCAAGGTGTACAGTGCCGGAGCGATAGAAGGGAGGCTTCCTCTTTTTTCCGGAATGCTGACGGAAATCGTTATAGATTTTCTTAGCATCTTTCTTGTCTTTGTGGGAGCAAAAGTGGTATTATCAATTGTAGGGCATCTACTAAAACCCATTGGAAAACGCTTTGGGCGGAATCAGTGGGTAGGACTGTTGTTTGGACTGGTAAGAGGACTGTTTATGGTGTTTATTTTATTCGGGCTGCTTGTTCCGATTTTAATCGTTACGGGGAGTCTTGTTTTGATAGAAGGGCTGGAAGGCTCTGTTTTTGCAAGAATGATATATGACAATAATCCCATTGCGTGGCTCATTCAAAGCGAGATGTGATCAGCAGAAATATACGATTTTTAAAAGAATAGGATATTTGAAAGAAAAGAAAGAAAAGAAAGAAAAAATAAAATCAGATCGATGAAAATAGGAGGGCGAAATCGATGAATGAACGAGTAGATGCCAGGGGGTTGAGCTGTCCCAAACCCGTTATTGAAACGAAGAAGATATTGGATGCATTGACTGAAGGAAGCGTGACAACCATTGTCGATAATGAAGCAGCCATGCAAAATGTAAAAAAACTGGCGGAAAGCATGTCATACTGCGTAAATGTCCAAGAGATCGAAGGAGATTATTATATTCATATGTATAAAGGAGAACTATCACAGGATGTTCGAATGCAAAGCAGCAAGAAAAAAGATCTGGTAATTTTATTTGGAACAAATACGATGGGGCAGGGCTCAGCGGAGCTGGGGAAGGTGCTTCTCAGAAGTTATATCTATGCGTTAGCCGAGTATCAGCCTTATCCGAAAGCACTGCTGTTTGTAAATGACGGCGTAAGACTGACAACGGAAGGCTCCGATGTGATTGAGTATTTAAGAAAATTGGAAAGCGAAGGAGTAGAGATTCTTTCGTGCGGAACCTGCTTGGACTATTACCATTTGAAAGACAAGCTCATGGTAGGCGGTGTAACCAATATGTATACCATTGTCGAAAAACTGCATGGGTTCAGAGAAAAGATCATTTGGTGACATGGCGAGAGAGTGTGGCGTAGCGATTGATGATGGAAGTTGCAGAGGGGGGACTCTTTTTGGAGCCGGTTTATAATGATGTTGTCCAGAAAGTACAAGAAACGATTTCTGTTTATATGAATCCTGAAAAGTTAACGGGATATGCGGGAAACATTTTAAAAATTGCTCTCATTCTCGTTGCGATGTGCATTGCCATACGGTTTATGCATGCGATGGTGGATCGATTCTTTAGCCAAAAGTCAAAATTCCGAGCGATCGGAGAAGAGAAAAAAGTGAACACGCTGAAAGGGATCGTAAAAAGCGTGTTGAAATACACCATTTATTTTGTCGCATTTGTACCTATTTTAGAGACATTGGGGATTCGCGTATCTTCTCTGCTTGCTGCAGCAGGCATTGGCGGCTTGGCGATTGGATTTGGTGCGCAGAATTTGGTTCGAGATATGATTACGGGATTTTTTATATTATTGGAAGATCAATTTCAAGTTGGAGATTATGTTGAGGTGGCGGATCGCAGCGGAATCGTTGAAGATATTACGTTGAGGGTTACGAAACTCAAGGATTTTAATGGAGATTTGCATATT
>JAMNXX010000220.1 GCA_023623095.1 Bacillota bacterium
GACGCTCTTCCGATCTCTTTGCGGTAGGGGCCGCGTGATATTTATCAAATATCATGCGGCGTGCATCTTATTTTTTTAACCAAAGTCAAGAGATAAAAGGTAATATCTTAAATGGATTTGACAATATTTTAACAATATTATGGAAGATTGAACAAGATAAGAGGTGGGAAAATGCTCGTCATTCAAGAAGCAAGGACAAAAAATTTGGGAGGAAAGGTTCTGCGGCATGATGCCATGAAAATCGCTTGTGGAGAATTCAAAGAAGCGCTTTTCAAAACCTAAGGAAACTGCAGTCGTAGAAAGGTTTATTATAAGAAGATTTTCATTTTGTGAAGAGAGGAGAAAAAAAATGAGAGAATTTAAATTCAGAGCATGGGATGGGGAAGCGCGCAAGATGTATTCTCCAGAGGGTCTAGAGCAGCCGGAGATCGAAGATGCCACGAAAAAAACGATTTATTCTTACTTATCTTTTGGTGTGCTTTGTATCTATGATTTCAGGGCCAAAGAACCGATTGAGTTGGTACCGATGCAGTTTACGGGTTGGTATGATAGAAAACAAAATGAAATCTATGAAGGAGACATCGTCAATATCGAAGGCGTCAATTATCAGGTTACCTGGAGCGATGAGACTGCTGCTTTTATTCTCCTATCAGACAGAACGACGACAATGGGTGGAGAATATTTGAGCGATGTCGCAGAAGTCATAGGCAATATTTACGAAAACCCCGAATACCTGGATTTTCAGCAAGAAGAGCAGAATGCGCTGTAGGAAGGATGGTTGATCTTTATGCTTGAGAGAATGAATGAACAAGAAATCAAGAATTTGCTGGATGGAAAGGAGCTCGACTTTTATTTAGAGGATGACATGTTTGAATTGGAAGGGAGCGCCAAAGTTCAGGACGATAAGATTATCGTAAAGGTGCTTTCCGGTGTCAGCCATATGAAAGAGATAGCCGGCGATTTTTTAGAAATAACTCCACAATATCGGAAGGTTCTTGCTGAACGGTCGGATAAAAGCCGCACATTTCAAATGTTAATCAATCGCGTTTACGAACGATTCAAGGATCCGGAACCTGACGATTTCATAGCAATGAGGGAACAGGGAGTCATGTATTTTTTCAAGAAGCCAACAGATACGCTCATATGGTTTGAGCCCAATGAAAACAAATGGTTTATCGAACTAAACAGAATCAACATGCATTCTTGGGGGGACAGAAAATCGTATTCATCGATCCAGGAACTATACAAAGAAAATCAGCAGCATCTTTCCGGAGAATGGCAGTTCATCTATTACAGCCCTGAAATTGAAGAGGAATTAAAAATGAGTTCATGACCCCGTTTTTAAAAGGTAAAATGACAATATTTTTAAAATCGTCTTATCTGCAAAATGCTTGTTGAAGATGACGATTATGAGAACGATCTACCAACCCAAATACGAAGCCATGATAGAAGGCATCAAAAAAGAACAGCTGCAGGATTTTTCTCCAAAACAAAACTAAAGATCAAAAAAGCAATTTAAAAAATTTAAGCTCTTAAAAAGCTATGGTTCAGAAGCGGATTGACGGAACACTTATTCAGAAGAGAACAAGGAAGGTGAAGAAATGGGAAAGAAAGTGGTCGAAGCCTATTATAGGAGGTTGAAGCCGGTACGGCAGGGTGAAAAATGTGCTGTTTGCCCATTAGGTTGTAAAACTTTCTGCGTCAGAATGCAAGGAAGGTGAAAAAAATGGGAAAGACGGTGCGGGAAACTTATTATAGAAGGCTGAAGCCAATACGACAGGGTGAAAAATGTGCTGTTTGCCCATCGGGCTGTAAAGCTTTCTGTTTAAGGCAAGATGTTGTTGCAGAAGAGACAGAGAAGCGGATTCTGAAGCCATAGAAGAGCAAATGGATCATTTCCAACCGGACAGAAAAAATTTTTATAATCAAAATCGTAAAAATTTAAAAGAAAGCAGGGGGGTCAAATCATGGATTTGAACAAAAAAAGATGGTTTGTATTGATTGCCAGCTTAGCGATCAACTTGTGTATCGGTACTGGATATGCATGGAGCGTATTTGCAAAGCCATTGACGGAACAATTTGCTTGGACAGCAGCACAGACTGCACTGGCATTTACAGTATGTAATGCAATCAGCCCCGTAACGATGATTAGCGGTGGAAGGATTCAAGACGCCTTTGGGCCGAGATGGGTTATTTTTGTAGGAGGTCTCCTCTTTGGAGGCGGTGTATTCCTTTGCGGGCTGAGCAAAACATTGCCATGGTTGGTTGTCTCTTATGGGATTGTAGCCGGATTGGGAATGGGACTTGTATATAGCTGTACAATTGCGAATACAGTTAAGTTTTTCCCAGACAAGAGAGGATTGGTCGGTGGGCTGACCACAGCCGGATATGGATTGGGTTCCGTACTAGTTCCTCCTTTTGCAAATGCATTGATTATGTCAAAAGGAATTTTACCTACATTCAAAATATTGGGCATCATTTATCTCATCGTGATCTGTGGCTTTTCGTTCTTAATTATGAGAGCTCCGGCGAACTTCATACCTGAAGGCTGGACTCCCCCAGAACCTACAAAAACTTCTTCAGCAACAGGAGTAGATAAGACCTGGAGAGAGATGTTGGCAGATCCAATATTCTATGTCATGCTGATCATGCTTTTAATTGGAGCGTTCTCCGGATTGATGATTACAAGCCAAGCATCTCCAATCGCACAAGGCATTGTGGGTGTTTCTCCGGCACAAGCAGCAATTGCAGTAAGTATCTTAGCACTGTTTAATTCAGGAGGACGTTTGTTATGCGGCGTTGTATCCGATAAAATTGGGCGTATTAATACTTTGACAAGCATCTTTGTTCTTTCATCAGTAATGATGTTGTTGATGACGAGAGTTGGAGTAGGTGATTATGCGCTATTCTTAGTCGCAGTCAGCGGCATAGGGCTTTGTTTCGGTGGATTCATGGGCGTGTATCCTGCATTTACAGCAGACAGTTTCGGGCCGAAAAACAATGGCGTAAACTATGGAATCATGTTCTGCGGGTTTGCATTGGCAGGATTCTTTGGGCCTCGTACGGCGGCTTCTGTCTCAGCTGCCAGCGGTGGAGTTTATACAAAGGCATTCGTAATTGCTGCTGTATTGTCTATCATTGGCCTCGGAATTACATTCATTTATCGAGCGATGAGAAAAAAGGCAATGTTAGCACCTGAAAAATAGAGTGTAAAACAAATTTAGATTAAATGGCTTGAACACATGGAGAACTGTGATTTACAGATGGTTAATATAGGCGAATGAGAGCGATTTTTCCATAATATTGGCTTTGTATAAAACGATAATAAGGGGATTTTCAAATGGATATCGTGAATCGCTACAGAAAGATATCATTCACAGTTTTGGCGGTTGATAGCATACCCTGTAGCTTGGTAGGGAATAAAATGATATTTTCCGCTTCGGGCGAGATAGAAACAGCTCCTTGGAAGCTACCATGGGCGATGCCTTGGATTGAAAGAGAGCTTAAAAAATTAGCAAAAGAGAAAACTGGTATTTCCGGTGTTGAGACGATGAAGGTCTACAATCCAGACGAACCGGATCAGTATCTCTTAGTAAGGATAGAGAGATATATTGATTTGAAGATTGGAGAACTAATCGATCGGGCGGCGGAATTGTATCCGGATCAAGAAGCATTGATTCGCTACGATGGCCGTATCCGATATCGTTATCGTGAACTTAAAAAGATATGCGATGAATTTGCAAAAGGCCTTCTTCGTCTCGGGATAAAAAAAGATGATAAGACAGCCATTTGGTCAGTGAATTCGATAGAGGCTGTGATCGCGCAATTTGGAATAAGCCAGGTGGGATCGTTGGTCGTTCCGCTAAGCCCCTACGAAAAACGACTCAGGATGGAAAACTTTTTAAAACAGTCTGATACGAAAACATTGAGATGTTGTATGAGATTTGCCCTGAATTAAAGACATGTAAGCCAGGAGCTTTATACTCAAAAAAGCTGCCTATGTTGAGAAATGTTATCGTGGTCGGGGAAACAGATTATCCGGGGACGTACCGGTGGTCTGAAATTCTAGAGATGGGTGCACAATCAGAGGATGCGATTTTGGAAGAAAGAAAGAAGGAGTTGCATTATGACGATCCCATTCACATGATTTACACTTCTGGTACTACCGGAACGCCAAAAGGGGTTTTGCTCAGCCACGGAAATATCATTGAAAATGCACTGGCGATGTCGGAAAGGATGCAGCTGACGCCACAGGATAAGATGTGTGTTCAAGCCCCGATTTTTCACTGCTTTGGCTGTGTAGCCTGTACAGTTACTTCTGTCATCAGCGGCTGTTCCATGGTAATTATCGAGAGATTTCGCTCAGATCTGACGCTGAAGGTGATTGAACGGGAAAGGTGCACCGTGGCATCTGGGGTTCCGACGATGTTTTTAGGGTTTATAGAGGAAATGAAGAAAAATAAATTCGATGTTTCCTCCCTCCGCACCGGAATTATCGCAGGAGCCCCTTGTTCTTCAGAATTAGCCCATTCCGTCTCTGAAATTTTGGGGATGGATGAAATCATCATCGCTTATGGCCTTACAGAAACTTCGCCTTGCATTACTGCGACAAAACCAGGGGATCCACTTGAATTTAAGGCAAATACTGTTGGGTGCACCATTCCTGGCGTAGAAATTAAAATTGTAGATCCGGTTACGCATCAACCTGTAAAGCCGGGAGAGCAGGGTGAGATTTGTGTCAAAGGGTATAACGTGATGAAGGGCTATTACAAGATGCCGGAAGAGACAGCAAAAGTACTCGATCCGGATGGCTGGCTCCATACAGGGGATATTGGGATTTTGCGAGAAGATGGGTATTTAGAAATGGTATGCAGATGGAAAGACTTGATTATACGCGGGGGTGAAAATATTAGCCCGAAAGAAATTGAAGCGTATATTAGCAGCATTCCTGAAGTGGCTGAGGTTTATGTTGTGGGAGTACCGGATGCTTTCTATGGGGAAGAGATTGCTGCGTTTATCCGGCTTGAAAGTGGAAGCACTTTATCTGAAGACGATATCAAGTCCAAATGCAGGGGGAAGCTTGCTAGCAATAAAATACCCAAATACATCATTTTTACAGAGCGATTTCCTTTGTCCGGGTCAGGGAAAGTATTGAGGACATCGCTGCGCCGTATGGCTCTGGAAGCTCTGGAAATGAAAATGAAGTCTGAACAAGAAGCTTCTACTTCTAAAGCATAACAAGAAGTTTATAATCAAGAAGTTTCTTAAAAATAAAATATAAAAAAATCAAAAAATGAAAGGAGAAATGCGAAAAATGGCAAAACCAAAAGTAATTAGTGTCAAAGAAGCTGCTGATTTAATTCCGGATGGAGCCACGATTGCGACTGCAGCATTCGGGCTTGCAGGATGGCCGGAAGAAATCGCATTGGCGATGGAGGAAAAATTTCTGAAAACAGGAAGCCCGGGGAATCTAACCCATATTCACGCAGCGGGAATTGGAGATTGGAAGAGCAGAGGAGAATGCCACTGGGCCCATGATGGAATGCTGACAAAGTTCATCGGCTCCCATGCAGGATCTTCTCCAAAGCTCTTAAAGCAAATTAGTGACAATAAGATTTTAGCATGGAACTTCCCACTTGGAACGATACTTCAAGTATTTAGAGAAATGGGCAGAAGGGCGCCGGGACTTCTTACCAAAACAGGACTGGGTACATTTATCGATCCGCGCAATGATGGCGGAAAACTAAATCCACTGACCAAAGAAAAAGGGGAAGATCTTGTAAAATATATCCCAGATTTTGAAGGAGAAGAATACCTGTTCTTTAAGCCATGGAAGCTTGATTTTGGATTTATGCGAGGTACCACAGCAGATGAAAATGGAAATATTACTTGTGAGAAAGAAGCGCTGAATCTAGAAATGCTGTCAGTTGCGCAAGCGGTAAAAGCATGTGGCGGAAAGGTTATCGTTCAGGTAGAGTCTTTAGCAAAAGCTGGTACATTAAATCCAAAATTGGTAAAGGTTCCGGGCATCTATGTTGATTATATTGTTGTAGCGGAAAAACCAGAAAATATCATGCAGACACAAGGAACCAAATTCAACCGCTCTTTCTGCGGAGAAGTAAAAGTGCCTGTTAAACAAGTGATGCCAGAAATTCCGCTTGATGAGAAAAAAATTATGGTAAGACGCGCAGCAATGGAACTGAGAGAAGGATATAAAGCGAACTTCGGAATCGGAACCCCTACGTTTACTGGAAGCGTGTTGGCAGAAGAAGGATGCGATGATCTCATTATGATGATTTCCGAATCCGGAAGTATCGGAGGAGTTCCTGGTGGCGGATTAGACTTTGGCGCCCACTGGAACATTGAGGCTTCCTGTGACCAAGGAGACCACTTTAGCTTCTTTGATGGCGGCGGATTGGATGTTGGCGTATTTGGACTGAGCGAAGTTGATAAAGACGGCAATGTAAATACAAGCTTATTAAATGGAAAAATCATGGGCGTTGGTGGATTTGCAAACATTGCTGCTACTGCAAAACATGCGATATTTGTAGGAACATTTACAGCAGGTGGCATCAAATGCCGTGTAGAAGACGGAAAGATGGTTATCGAGCAAGAAGGTAAATTTAAGAAATTTGTCAAAGAATGCCCACAACTCACATTTAATGCTGAACAATCTTTGAAGGCTGGAAATACGATCTTATTCATTACAGAAAGATGTGTTATTGAGAGAACGGAAGAAGGCATGGTTTTAACTGAAATTGCACCTGGGATCGACCTACAAACTCAAATATTGGATCAAATGGAATTCAAACCGATTATTCCTGAAGGCGGTCCAAAATTGATGGATCCTGCATTATTCCAGCCAGAATGGGGTAAACTAAAAGAAATTATGACCCAAAAATAATTAACTTCGCCCACCACTTATCTTATATCGCTTTCATTCGCTTCAAAAGGAATGGAAGACGAGCATACAGAAGACCGAAATCCCTTGTGTTTTCGGTCTTCTGTTTAGATTTACAAAAAACCCCTGACTCGTAGTCTGCAATAAAACCGCTTTATAATTCTTATATGTTATAATTCTTATGGAGCGGCTATAATTCTTATAGAAAGGAAGAAACATGAAATGGTAGAAAAAGTATTTGATGATATTTACAGGATTGAGCTGCCTTTGCCTAAAAATCCATTGAAGAGTTTAAACTCATATTTGATCAAAGGAACAGATCGGAATCTTCTTATCGATACCGGATTCAATCGTAAGGAATGCAGGGAAGCACTGCTTGCAGCCCTTGCAGAATTAAATGTAACGATGGACAATACCGATATCTTTATCACCCATCTTCATTCCGATCATTCGGGGCTGGCAGCGACCATCCGGACAGAAAATACAAGGGTATATTGCAGCAAAGAGGATGGGGAAATTCTCAAAATCTGCGGGACAGATATGTACTGGACAGATTTGGCTGAGTCATTTATACGGAGCGGGCTGCGGGCTAGTTTAAAAGAGGCTATTGAAACGCATCCCGGATATAGATTTAGACTGCAAAGCGAAATTGACTATATTTTTCTGAAGGAGGGCGATGTCCTTTCTGTAGGGAACTATCGCCTGAAATGCATCGCTACGCCTGGGCATACCCCAGGACATATGTGTTTGTATGACGAGGATAAAAAATTGTTTTTCTCAGGAGATCATATTCTGGGGGATATTACACCTGTTGTTTGTATTGAGAGAGGCATGGATATGCCCTTGACATTGTATTTACAGAGTCTGGAGAAAGTTGAAAAACTGGAAATTGAAACGGTGCTGGTAGCGCATAGAAATATGCTTGATGATGTATATAGAAGGATCACCGAATTAAAAGAACATCATAAAAATCGCCTCAATGAAGTGATGGAAATTTTAAAAAGAGGACCGATGGATGCCTATGAAACAGCACAGTTTATGACATGGGATATTTCCTGTAAGACATGGGAGGAGTTTCCACCCTCACAGAAATGGTTTGCTACAGGAGAGGCATTTGCCCATATGCAGCATTTGTGGCATTTGGGCAAATTAGAGAAACGACTTGAAAATGATCGATATGTATTTGAATTAAAGCATTCATAAATAAGGGCGATAATTCAGCGGACAGCTGTAGGAGCTGATGAGAAAAGATGCGAATCATTGTTTTAATGAAACAAGTTTTAAATAGCGAGCAGGTTGCCTTTCATCGAGATGATGATACGGGCACATATACGCTGATTCGGAACCCGATGGACTCGATCATGAACTATGATGATGGCAATGCTTTGGAGATGGCTTTGCGGTGGAAGGATCAAAACCCGGAGACACATATTACTGTGCTCAGCATGGGTCCACCTGGGGCAGAAGATATGCTTCGAGAATGTTTGGCCATCGGAGTGGATCAGGCGATTTTAGTAACGGATGAACGGATCAGCGGTGCGGATACAGTTGCAACAGCTACTTATCTGGCATCTTCCATAAACAAAATAGGGGAATATGATCTTATTTTGGCGGGCTACCAGAGCCAAGACGGACGTACAGGACAAATAGGGCCGATGGTGGCAGAGAAATTAGGAATCCCCCAAATCACGTATGTCCGAACATTTTATGAAGAGGCAGGCAGATTGATAGGGATTAGAGAGTTGGGCGAGATGGATGAAAAAACAGCAATCGAAATGCCCTGTGTTGTCGTGATCTCAAAGCAAAAATACTGTCTCAGGGGGATGACCTTATCTGCAATTCGAAAAGCATTGAAAAAAGAAATCTGCATATGGAATTTGGAAGATATCTGTGGAAAAGCAGCAATATGTTTATCGCGAACAGCCACAATCGAAATAGAGCAAGTTGAAAAAAAGAGAAAAAACAAGATTGTAAAATTTGAAGACTGTCAAAATGGAATTTTAGCGGATATCATTCGAGAAGTTCAGAAATTGGGCTGCTGACAGCAGCGATTCAAAGAATGTTTTATCGCAAAATGGTATCAGATTGTATAGGAACCTAAAAAATATCATAAAAAACGATGCAAGATGGAGCGGCGAGTTGATATGATACCTCCAAGCAGATAATCTAATTTTAATGAATTAAACTGTTTGCTTTGGAGGTGTCCTATCAAGTGATAGCCGCTTCTTTTTTTACAAAATAAAATATTTTTATGATGCAAAATGATTTTTTTCAGTCCGTTTTGAATTCGATCGATTTTATATTTGTTCTGGAGATATGGCTTTAAAGATTGAATGATTCTACAAAGTTCAGGGCAAACTATCCTTGAATATAAAGATCGAAAAAGCCATGATAATTAACAATATGACCGATATGAACAAAATATCTGAATATATTGACAAATTTTTATCATAAAAATATAATCAAATTAATCATTATGCTAGAATATTTCAAATTTCTAGGAGGATTGAAAAAGGAGGATGAACATGAAAAAAACGTTATCAATTTTTCTGGTACTTATCCTAGTCTTAGCGGTATTTGTCGGCTGTGCACAGCAGACAGAAACAGAGCCGGAACCGGAAAATGGTGAAGTTGGAGAAGCTACATCAGAGATTGCAAAGATAGGTCTTGGACATATTACATCGATTGCCAAATCAAAGGATCTAGGAGTGGATGAAGAAGGAAATGAAGTACTTCCGGTAGGGCAAGTAGACACCGTTATTGCTGCTGTTGCTTTCGATCAAGACGGCAGAGTGGTAAAAGTCGCTATCGACAATGCGCAAACGAAAGTAGAGTTCAACAAAGATCTTACATTAAAATCTGATCCAAAGGCAGAGTACAAAACCAAAGTTGAATTAGGTGACGAATACGGAATGCGTAAGGCTTCCAGTATCGACAAAGAATGGTATCAACAAGCAGAAGCCCTTGGAGACTGGATGGTCGGCAAAACAGTTGATGAGATTAAAGCAATGAAAGTGAAACAACGAGATGAAGCGCATCCAGCAGTACCGGATGTTCCTGAATTAACATCTCTTGTAACGATCACCGTTGAAGATTATATCGCTGCAGTTGAAGAAGCATACAACAATGCCATCGATGTTGAAGCAGGTGCGGAAACATTGGGTCTTGGGACAAAGATATCTATCGCTAAATCTACTGGGCTAGGCACGGATGCAGAAGGCAAAGAAGTTCTTCCCCTTGCACAAGTAGATACAGTTATCGTTGCTACAGCATTTGATGGAGATGGCAAGGTTGCGGGCACGATTATAGACAATGCGCAAACGAAAATCCAATTTGATAAGGAAGGAAAGGTTACTTCAGATAGAAATGCAGAATACAAAACCAAAGTTGAATTGGGCGACGAATATGGTATGATTAAAGCGTCCAGTATCAATAAAGAATGGTATCAACAAGCACAAGCCCTTGGAGATTGGATGGTCGGCAAAACAGTTGATGAGATTAAGGCTATGAAAGTGAAACAACGGGATGAAGCGCATCCAGCAGTACCGGATGTTCCTGAATTAACATCTCTTGTAACAATCACCGTTCAAGATTATATCGCTGCGGTTGAAGAAGCTTATGCAAACGCGAAATAATGCTCAACCGATACTTGAAGAACACAAAACTCCCTCAGGTCAATGAGGGAGTTTTGCATCAATACTCCTCTTGCATAACAGTATTTTTTTTGCTAAGATAGATTGGGATGATGCAGATGAAAAAATTAACAGCGTTTTGGATATCAGTTATCATGCTCGTGCTTTTCTTATCAAGCTGCCAAATAAAACCGGAGATGGAGTATCAAAAATATGAGGGCAGCTTTTTTGATACATTTGATACTTTAACACAAGTGGTTGCTTACACCAAAAGCGAGCAGGAGTTTCACGATTATTTTGAGAAGATTCACACGCGCTTTCAAGAACTTCATAGACTGTATGATATCTATCATGATTATCCGGGAATCAACAATATAAAGACGATCAACGACAATGCCGGGATCCAGCCGGTGAAAGTAGAAAAAGAAATTATCGATCTTATCTTGTTCAGTAAGGAATGGTACGAGCGCACGGACGGCCGTACAAATATCGCCATGGGATCGGTATTGCAGATATGGCATCAATATCGGGAGCAGGGACAATCCGAACCGCAAAATGCCAAACTTCCTTCACTGGATGCATTGCAAGAAGCTGCAAAACACACGGATATCGATCAAGTGCTCGTCGATACGGAAAATAGTACCGTATATCTTGCCGATAAACGGATGCGCTTAGATGTCGGCGCTGTTGCAAAGGGCTTTGCGACAGAGATTGTAGCCCGGGAGATCATGGCAGAAGGGCTTGAGTCTGGGATTATCAGTGCAGGCGGGAATATTCGGGTGCTTGGAAAACCTCTTGATGGCATCCGTGAGCGCTGGGGAATCGGCATACAGGATCCGCAGCAGTTTATCTTGTCGGATGAACAAAAACTTTTGGATACGATTTTTGTAAACAATGCATCGGTGGTGAGCAGCGGAGATTATCAGAGGTATTATATCGTAGATGGAAAGAGGATTCATCATTTGATCGATCCGAGCACGCTGATGCCTGCAGAATATTATCGTGCCGTGACGGTTGTAGCTGAACATTCAGGAGTTGCAGATTTTTTATCAAGTTCTTTGTTTTTGTTGCCGTATGAAGAAAGCCGTGCATTGGCGGACAGCATGGATGGGGTTGAAGCGATATGGGTCATGCAGGATGGAAGGCTGGAGGCGACAGATGGCATGAAAAAAATCATGAAAAGCAACGGGGCATCCGGTGCAAAATCGCAATGACAGATCAGCCTATATGGAGGAATTAGAAAATGATAAAAAAGAAAGCCATCCCTTTTTTTCTTTTATCTTTGATCATCTTTCTATCAGGCTGTACTGAATTAGGCCGACGAGGAGGAGATGAACCGGATACAAAGACAGAATTTGTTTTGGGAACGGTCGTCACGGTACAGATATACGATCATGCATCCGAAGCGCTTTTTGATAAGATATTTGATAGGTTAAGAGAGATAGAAGAGAAGATGACGATCAACCAAGAAAACAGTGAAGTACTTGAAGTCAATAAAAATGCAGGCATTGACTTTGTTCATGTATCGGAAGACACATTTCATGTCATCCAAAGAGGAAAAATATTCTCTGAGCTTTCTCGAGGGAGATTTGATATATCCATAGGGCCCCTTGTAAAGCTGTGGAATATTGGAACAGAAGAAGCGAGAGTTCCTTCCCGGGAAGAAATCGATCAGAAAAAGCAGTTAGTAGATTATCGAGATGTGCTTTTAAATGAATCTGAGAAAAGTGTCATGCTGAAAAAAGAAGGAATGTTCCTTGATCTTGGGGGGATTGCAAAAGGATTTGCAGCAGATGAAATCGTGAAGATTTTTGAAGAAAATCATGTAGAAAGCGGATTGATCAATGTGGGAGGAAATGTGTTTGCCCATGGAAACCGACTGGACGGAGCAGATTGGAGGATCGGCATACGGAATCCTTCTTCCTCTTCTTCCGCAGGAGATTATATTGGAATCATCAGTGTCTCCGATAAAACCGTGGTGACTTCCGGGATCTATGAGCGGTATTTTGAGGAAGATGGAAAGCGGTATCATCACATATTAGATCCGGAAACAGGGTATCCTGTTGAAAATAATCTTGTAAGCGTGACCATCATCGGGGAGCATTCTATTGATGCAGATGCGCTTTCTACGGCTGTCTTTTCTCTAGGACTGGAGGAAGGGATGAAACTCATACAAGAATTGGAAGATACAGAGGCGATATGGATTACAAAAGAAAATCAAGTGTACGTGACACCCGGGCTTCTCGATCACTTTGAACTGACCCATCCGCAATTTACACTGGTGAAGTAAATTTTTATCTCTTTATAAAAAAAACTCACCCTGAAAAGGGTGAGTTTTTTATTTTTTAAATGAGGCTATCATCTGCAAGTTCTTCTAGCGAATAATCACTGGTAGTTAATTCTTTGGAGCGAAGCCAATCCAATACGTCCTTGAAATCTTGTTCTTCAGGCATAGAAGCTTTTTGATAGTCTGGAAGGGTCAGGGTATTTTTGATCGTTTCGGGGAATCCTGCTTCCGCGATCAAAACATCGATATAATTTTCTAAGGGCTCCTCTTTCAAATATTCAACCGCTCGATTATAAGCCCTGTAGCATGCTTGGATTTCCTGCCTTTTATTATCAATTGCGTCTTGAGAAAACAACATGATTCCGGGGTTTAGCCCCAATTGTTCAGAGTTGATAAGCGGTTTGCCTCCTTCATCGATTGCAACGCTTGCCAAAGGTTCAGGTAATGTTGCCATATCGATCTTATTGTTTCGAAGCATTTCCAGTCGAGTAGGGATCTTTGGGATAATGACTTTTTCTGCAGAATGTTCCGGAACGTTTTCGAGCATCTTATCGGTTAGATATTCGATGATCGTGTTTTTAGAAATCCCGATTGTTCCTCCTTTAATCTCTGTAAGTTGAGAAATATCGGAGTTTTGTGCTGCGATCAGATGATAAAGTCCATCTGTCTTCGATGTGATTTTTACGTCCAATCCGCTGTCTTTTAAAAAGATTGCAGCGAGGATATCGGATACAACTCCGTCAATATTTCCCGTCTGAAAAGCGGCATCTCGATCGACAGCGCTTTTAAAATGTTCGATCTTGATTTTCAGCCCTTCTTCCTCGAAATAGCCATTATGCGCTGCGATAATAAAGGGAATAGAGTCTACATCCGGCAATATGCCGATTGTAAGGGTTTGCGTGCTTTGTGAATCCGTTTCAGAGGGTTGTTTACTGGAGCAGCCGAATCCGGAAAATCCAAGCAGAACCACTAAAATGAAAATGCATAGACGTTTTTTTGTCATAAGATCACCTCAAATTATTATAAAAATTAACAAAATATTGTGAGAAACAAATCATTTTCACAATTAAATAAATATAGATATTTTCATTTCAGTATAACCAATCGGCAACAAAAATAGGAGGCTGAATTTTAATCAGAGGTTTTGCTTGAATGGTTTGTATTTTATTTGTACAAGATAATATTAACATATTTCTTTATGAACAGAATTTACAAAAAGCTTTCTTAATGACCAAAACATAGATATTTTCAATAGATATGGTAAAATTTTAACAGAGGAAGTCGAAGAATTAAGAAAATTTTATCATTTTTGGGCAGAAATGAGATAAAGATTTTTCGATGAGATGGCGAAAAAGTAAGGGAGGAAAGAAGATGGGAGATAGAAAAAGGATTGTTATCCTCGGCGGAGGGTATGGAGGTGTGCTGACCGCCAAAAAGCTTGCCAGAAAGCTTAAAAAAGATCAGAATATCGAAATCATGCTTATCGACAAAAAACCCTATCATACGCTCCTCACGGAATTACATGAAGTAGCAGCAGGTAGGGTTGAAGAAGATTCCATTCGAATCGATTTAAAAAAGATATTCGCAAAGCGGAAAGTGAATGTAATACTTGATGAAATAACAGACATTGATTTTGAAGCACAAAGATTAACTTCAAAAGAAAATTCTTATCCCTATGATTTTTTAGTAATAGGAGCCGGTTGTCAGCCGACCTATTGGGGAGTGAAAGGTGCAGCTGAGTATACGAAAAAACTATGGTCCTATGAAGATGCTGTTCATCTGAAAGAGCATATTCTTCATATGTTTCGAGAAGCTGCAAAGGAGCCCAATAAGGAAAAAAGAGAAAGGATGCTTAGCTTTGTCGTTGTAGGCGGTGGCTTCACAGGAGTTGAGATGATCGGAGAATTAGGAGAGTGGAAAGATAGGCTGTGCAAGGATTTTTATATAGATGAAAATGAAGTAAAGCTTTATGTAGTTGATGCACTGCCCAAGATATTGCCCATTTTTCCGGATAATCTGGTCCAAAAGGCTGAAAAAAGGCTTAAAAAACTAGGGATTGAAATTATTACCAATGCAGGGATTACCGAAGTAACGGAGAATTCTGTTACAATAGAGGGCAGAGGTTCTATCAGTACCAATACGGTTATTTGGGCAGCCGGGGTGGAAGGTGCTGATATTATAGAAAAAATGGAATTAGAAAAGCAAGGAAGAAAAAGGCTTGTCACAAACGATAAGCTTCAGTCTGTAGACTATGAAAACGTTTATGTAGTGGGAGACAATATATTCTATATTCCGGAGGGGCAGGAAAAGCCTGTTCCACAAATGGTTGAAAATGCTGAACATTCAGCGGCACTCGTTGCCCATAATATTTATGTAGATGTAAAGGGCGGAGAAAAGAAATCGTATCGACCTGTTTTTCATGGCGCGATGGTATGTATCGGAGGGCGCTATGGAGTTGCTCATGTTGGTGTACCGGGACGATTCTTTAGTTTTTCTGGATTCCCGGCGATGTTCATCAAACACTTTATCAACCTGGTATATTTTTTCCAAGTAGCTGGATTCAATAAATGTTGGTCTTATCTATTGCATGAATTCTTCCGTATTAAAGACAATCGAAGCTTTGTCGGTGGACATTTGGCAAAAGCATCACCAAATTTCTGGTTGCTGCCTTTGAGGCTTTTTGTCGGATATAAGTGGTTAGAACAAGGGATCGCCAAATTGCCAAGCATCCTGGAAAACCCATCCAATATATTTTTGATCCCTCCACCAGCAGATGCAGGAAGCAGCGCTTCACCGGCGGTGGGTGAAAGTTCTAATGCGTTGTCCGGTGGGACTCAAGCAGTAGAAGCAGCCGCTGATACAGCATCCAGTGCAACTCAAGCAGCGCAAGCAGCAGCCGATACGGCATCCGCTGCAACTCCGGCAGCAGATGCAGCGGGAGAAGCTGCCAGCGCCTGGGGAGAAGCACTACCTGTACCTGATTTTATTGAAGATATTGTAAATTGGTCCATGGATCTGTTTTTCTACACAGGAGATGGAGGCTATACAAAACTGGCTGAAATTTTCCAAGCAGGAATGATATTGGCAGAGATCGTCGTCGGATTGATGCTCATTGCCGGATTGTTTACAGCAGTTGCTTCAATCGTTTCGGTAGGAATGGGAATGATGATTTGGGCTTCAGGGATGGCGCCTCATGAGATGCTATGGTATCTGGCAGCAGGGATCGCTTTAATCGGTGGTTCAGGAAGTGCTTTTGGATTAGATTATTATGTACTGCCGTTTTTAAAGAAACGTTGGAATCGAATTGGACTCGTAAGAAAATCGTATCTGTATATTGATGAGTAATTTTGGCACATTGTTCCATTGATACAAATGTCCTTTTAAAGAAATTTAGAAGGACATTTGTATCAGGAATGATTCACCTTAACCGTTTCTCTGGGGGAGGGATAAGAATGGAATATCCAATTCAAAAATATACGATGAGTAGAGTAAAAAAAATCATATTGATTTCCCTCTTGGTATCGCAGGCGATGGTGCTTAGCTTTATCGAGAGCATGATCCCTTTGAACTTTAGCGTTCCGGGCGCAAAATTAGGGCTTGCAAATATCGTTACGTTAACATCTCTTTATTTATTTTCGTTTCGGGAAACATTGCTGATCATTGTGCTTCGAACGGTGATGACGGCATTTATAAGCGGTTCATTTTCCATGTTTTTATACAGCATATCGGGCGCTTTGCTCAGTTTCTTGATGATGTATCTGTTAATTCATTTTGCTTCTGAAAAAGTAAGTACGGTCGGAGTCAGTATTGTAGGAGCGATCTTTCATAATTTAGGACAATTGGCAATGGCTGCTCTAATCATTCAAAATATAAAGATTGTTTTGTATCTGCCTTTTTTAATGGTAGCCGGCATTGCAACTGGATTTATTGTTGGCGCGAGTGTAAAATATTTAATGAAATATCTAATGAGAGTCAAATACATTACTTTATAACGGCAAAGGTGATGAGATGAATAAATTATGGGGGAACTATCCGGAATTAACTGAAGAATTACTCCAGGTGAAGCAGATCATCAAAAAGAACATCCGCTCGAGAGAAAAATATCTTCAAGAAGCAATCAGCCCAATGATCGACAGCGGAGGAAAGATGCTCCGGCCTGCATTTGTTTTATTGGCAGGGAGATTTGGCAAATATGATCCAAAACGCATGCGCCAACTGGCGGCTGCAATTGAAATGCTTCATGTGGCTACACTCGTACACGATGATATTTTAGACGATTCGAAGTTCAGAAGAGGGATAGAGACGGTTCAATATCGATATGGAAAGGAATATGCAGTCTATATCGGAGATTTTTTATTTTGCCAATGTTTTTGTATGCTTTCAGAATATGAATACACGATGGAAAGTTTAAAAAAGATTTCTAAATCCATATCGAGCATCTGTTTAGGAGAGATCCGCCAGTATCATTTTCGGTATATAAAAGATATCAATTTTAGGAATTATCTTCGGATCATATCCGGCAAAACAGCCGCTTTGTTTGCAATCAGTTTTTTTGCAGGAGCGAAAGAAGGAAAATGCAGCGATAAAATCTGCAATCTGCTTACAAAAGTGGGTTATCATATGGGAATCGCTTTTCAAATTATCGATGATATTTTGGACTACAACGGGGATATGGATACCTTAGGAAAAAGTGTACAAAGTGATTTAAAAAAGGGATATTATACGCTGCCGTTGATTTATGCACTTGAAGCAGATAGGGAAAATCGTATTTCAAACATATTGGAAAAACCCGTATTGACGGAGGAGGATATTGCGGAAGTAGGCCGCCTTGTTCATGCATACGGAGGGTGCAAAAAAGCCGGTCAGATGGCAGCACGCTATACGCAGAAAGCTTTTTCTTATATCGAGCGATTGCCGGAGAACGGGAGCAAAAAAATAATTCGGGAAACGGCCTCAAGGCTATTAGAGCGAGATTATTAATCGGTATTGCGACGAGAAGGAGATGGTTTTTTGGCTTATAAAGATTTGCAGGATTTTATGGAACACTTGAGGAATAAAAAACTTTTGGATGAGATCTCGGTTGAAGTGGATAGTCATTTGGAGATAACGGAAATTACAGACAGGGTTTCCAAACAATATGGGAATGCACTTTTGTTCAAGAACGTGAAAAATTCTCCTTACCCTGTTCTGATCAATACATTTGGAACCTATGAAAGACTCAATATGAGTTTGGGGGTCGAGCGGCTCGATGAAATTGCAGAAACGATTTTAGATTTTATGGATATGGCCAATTATGCTACGCTTTTCAATCAGATCAAATCCGTTCCGAAACTAGCGAGATTGGCAAAAATTTTCCCTAAAAAAGTAAAAAAGGCAGCTTGTCAGGAGGTTGTAGAAGAACCGGATCTGGATAAGCTGCCTATTTTGCAATGTTGGCCAAAAGACGGCGGAAGATATATTACGCTGCCCCTTGTGATTACAAAGGATCCGGAGACAAATCAGCAGAATATGGGGATGTATCGCTTGCAGGTTTATGACAAGAAGACAACAGGAATGCATTGGCATTTGCACAAAGACGGCAGGGAGATTTATGAGAAATATAAAAAACGAGGCTTATCGAGAATGCCTGTATCGGTTGCATTGGGCGGGGATCCGGCTACGATTTATTCGGCTACGGCACCGCTGCCCAAAATGATCGATGAAATGATCTTTGCAGGGTTTTTGAGAAAAGCTCCTGTTGAAATCGTGCAGTGTATTACAAATGACTTGTACGTTCCTGCGAATGCGGAATTTATATTGGAAGGATATGTGGATTTAGATGAAATGCGGCTTGAAGGACCCTTTGGAGATCATACCGGATATTATTCTTTGCAGGATTGGTATCCCGTTTTTCATATCGAAAAAATAACGAGGAAAAAAAATCCGGTCTATCCAACGACGATCGTAGGAAAACCGCCGATGGAAGACTGTTATTTAGGAAAGGCGACGGAGCGAATTTTTCTTCCGCTGATTCAGATCCAATGTCCGGAAATCGTCGATATGAATTTTCCGCTGGAAGGCGTCTTTCATAATTGCGTGATCGTATCGATAAAAAAAGCTTATCCCAAACATGCCCATAAGGTGATGCACGCCCTTTGGGGGATGGGGCAGATGATGTACACAAAAATGATCATCGTTGTGGATGAAAATGTGGATCCGCACGACTTATCCACTGTTGCTTGGAAAGTATTTAATAATATTGATGCCAAAAGGGATTTGGTGATCTCAGAGGGACCGTTGGATGCGCTGGATCATGCTTCCAACACGCCCCACTATGGACATCGATTGGGAATCGATGCCACCAAAAAATGGGCAAGTGAAGGATATACCCGAACATGGCCGGATGATATTGAAATGACAGAAGAGATCAAAAATCTTGTAGACAGAAGGTGGAAGGAGTATGGGATTCAAAAAGATTAAAACTTATGGAGAACTGGTCATGTTCTCACATACATTGTTCTCTCTTCCTTTTGCACTGATTTCAATGATCTGGGCAGCCCAAGGGCTCCCGTCAGCGCGTACAATCTTCTGGATTTTGGTTGCACTGATTGGAGCACGAAATGGAGCCAATGCTTTAAATCGGTGGATCGATTGCGATATAGACAAAAAAAATCCGAGAACCAAGAACCGTCATATGCCCAGAGGGATAGTGAGCCGTTGGGAAGTATTTGGGCTTGTTCTGTTTTGTTTTGGTATTTTTATTTATGCGGCCTACCGTTTGAATTCACTTTGTTTCCGATTAACTCCTGTTGCGCTTTTTCTCTTTATTATCTACTCATATACGAAACGATTTACATGGGCATGTCATCTTGTGTTGGGGATTGCCTGTGCAGGAGCGCCTGTGGGAGCTTGGTTTGCTGTAACAGGAAAATTTTCGATTATTCCTTTTATTTTAGGAACGGTAGTGATGCTGTGGGTTGCAGGATTTGATATTATTTATGGCACACAGGATATTGAGTTTGACAGAAAAAATCATTTGTTTTCGATACCGGCTATTTTCGGTTTAGAGAAAGCGCTGTGGATCTCTCGGGCATTCCATTTCATGATGATTTTCCTGCTGATTGGGCTGTATTTTATCATGGATATGGGATGGCTGTATCTGTTGGGGGTTTTTATCAGCGCTGTGTTGTTAGGAATTGAACATTATATGGTATCCCCTTCTAATCAGAAAAAGATGAATCTCGCTTCCTACCATATCAATCAGATTGTGAGTGTTTTAATTTTTGTGTTTACCAGCGTAGACTTTTTTTCCTGAATGGGAGATTGGTAGAGGCGGGGAAGATCTCTCCTGCCGAAACTCATAGAAGGCACGTTTAGGAAGTAACTGTGTGAGTGGATTTTGCTTAAGACAACCGTAGACGGAGTTATCCTTTAAGAATAATGGTAAGGGCGAGCTGCATACTATCAATCTGTAGGGGCGAGCTTTGCTCGCCCAAAGATAAGGAACGGGCGGTCAAAGGCCGTCCCTACGTTAGTGTCTCAGAAGTTGCAGTGCGCAGAAAGATTCACGGAAAGCAGCAGATGTGACTGATAAAAGATTCGCTAAGAAAAGCCTCTGAAAAATTTCTAAAAATCCGTGAAGACAGCAGGATGCTGTTTTAGCTGCCTTTGGACAGGACGTCCAGTAGGCAGCGGTAGGATTTTTAGAAATTTTGAGGAGCTGCATTTCTTGAATCTTTTATTGGAATCAGATGTGCTTTCCGTGAATCTTTCATTCGAACTACTAGCTGTACATCTAGCCGCGCATTTTATATATATTGCGTAAGATCTGTTTTACGTGAAACGGTGAGAACGAGCCGATTGTTGTTCTATCGGATTTCATTATCAATTTTAAGAGGTGAAAAAATTGTCAAGGTATATCGTCGGAATAACAGGAGCCAGCGGAAGCATTTATGGGGTTCGCCTTGTAGAGGAATTGCTAAAGAAAGGCCATGAAGTTTATTTTGTGATTACTGAACATGGAAGAGAAGTCCTCGAATACGAACTGGAAATCAGCTTTGAGACGTGGATAAAAGACTGCGAGGAAAGGTGGAAAAAGATTACTTTCTGTCCCAATGATGATCTCTTTTCTGAAATCGCCAGCGGTTCATTCCCGACTGATGGAATGATCATCGCCCCCTGCTCCATGGGTACCCTTGCCAAACTGAGCAGCGGGATTGCAGATAATTTACTTGTCCGGGCAGCCGATGTCATTATCAAAGAAAAAAGGCAATTGATTTTGGTTCCGAGGGAAACGCCGCTCAGTCCAATCCATCTAAGAAATATGCTTTTCTTAAGCGAGCTGAATGTAACGATATTGCCGCCTATGCCTGCCTTTTACCACAGGCCGAAAACATTGGAGGAAGTTGTTCAGATATCGATAGGAAAAATTCTTTCCATGTTGAATATAAAAAGTGA
>JAMNXX010000302.1 GCA_023623095.1 Bacillota bacterium
CTATTCATCTATATGATTATTTGGCATTCTAGCCTATATTGTATCTTACCACAGGGAAAAGGATTTCAAACAAAAAATTCTGCTACATAATTTGTAGGAATAAAGGAGATGATTTGTGCATAGGGTTTGAAGCGTCCTAAGCGTTTTTCTGAAATGAAAATTTTACAAATAAAAAAAGAAAAAATAAGAGAGGAATTTTCTGAGTAATATAGAATATAGAATATTACTGTTGCGATTATTTGAGAACGATAAACAATATGAAGGAGGATAATAAATGAAACGATACGAAAGCGGTCAAATAAGAAATGTAGCATTGGTAGGACACAGCAGTTGTGGGAAGACCCTTCTAACAGAAGCCATGTTGTTTACGGCTGGTATTACGAGCCGGATGGGGAAAATAGAGGACGGAAATACCGTATCTGATTATGATAAAGAAGAGATTAACAGAAAGATGTCAATTGGGACATCGCTTATCCCGATTGAATGGAAAAACAATAAATACAACATACTAGATGCACCTGGCTACTTTGATTTTGTGGGTGAAACAAACGCTGCATTAGCGGTTGCAGAAGGAGCGGTCATCGTATTGGATGCGTCTTCCGGTATAGAAGTGGGAACGGAAAAAGTTTGGAAATATACAAATGACCACAAAATGCCCCGGTTTATATTTTTAAACAAAATGGATAAAGAAAATATCAAATACGATAATATTCTTGAAGAATTAAGAGAAAAATTGGGTAAAGCAGTTGTTCCTATTGCGATTCCGATCGGTTCGGACAATAATTTCAAAGGGTTTGTAGATATTGTAGAGATGGTAGGAAGAGAATGTGACGGAAAGAACTGTAAAGAAGTTGCGATCCCCGATGAATTAATGGATCAAGCTGAATCGTTGCGTGAAGTATTGATGGAAGCGGTTGCTGAAAGCGATGAAGAATTGTTGGAAAAGTTTTTCGAAGGGGAAGCTTTCACCAATGAAGAGATCCGCAGAGGACTCCGTAAAGGGATCGTTGCTGGAGATATTATCCCCGTATTGGTGGGATCTGCACTAAAGAATGTAGGTGCACAGGCGCTTCTAGACATGATTGGCCTGTATATGCCTACTCCTGAAGAAAAGAAAACATATGAAGGAATGAACCCGAAGGACAAAGAATCGGTAGAAAGAGAAATAAGCACATCAGAACCGTTCTCGGCCTATGTTTTCAAAACAACGGTAGACCCCTATGTTGGAAAAATATCGCTGATGAAAGTGATATCCGGAAAGCTCAGCGGGGAAACAGAAGTATACAATCCCAATAAAGATAAGAGCGAGAAGATGGGAAATCTATTCTTGCTCAGAGGAAAAAATCAAATTGAAATCGATAAAATTGAAGCCGGAGATATCGTGGCCGTTTCAAAGCTTCAATATGCTTCAACCGGAGACACGCTGTGTGACAAAGGCAATCCCATTGTATTTCCTGCGATTGAATTTCCTGAACCTACTTTGTTTATGGCTGTTGAACCAAAAGCAAAAGGAGACGAAGATAAGATCGGGCTTGGACTACAAAGACTTATAGAAGAAGATCCTACTTTTAGCCTTGAAAGAAATGTAGAAACAGGACAAACACTCATTGGAGGCCAGGGAGATATCCATTTGAATGTTATCAAGAGCAAGCTTAAAAATAAATTTGGGGTCGATGTGGAATTAAAGGATCCGGTAGTTGCTTACCGTGAAACCATTAAGGGCAAATCGGATGTACAAGGAAAGCACAAAAAACAATCTGGCGGACACGGACAGTATGGAGATGTCAAGATCCGCTTTGAGCCTGCAGAAGAAGAATTTGTATTTGAGGAAGAAATATTCGGAGGAGCTGTTCCCAAAAACTATATACCGGCTGTAGAAAAAGGTTTACGGGAAGCGATGGTTTCAGGTGTTTTAGCCGGATATCCTGTAGTAAATATCAAGGCGACATTGTATGATGGTTCTTATCACGAGGTAGACTCTTCAGAGATGGCATTTAAAATTGCAGCATCACTGGCATTTAAAAAGGGAATGGAGCAGGCAAATCCTGTTCTGTTAGAACCTGTTATGCACGTAGAAGTTATCGTACCAGAGGAATATATGGGTGACGTAATGGGCGATATGAACAAGAGACGCGGAAGGATCTTAGGGATGGAGCCCCTTGGAGATGGAAATCAAAAAGTGGTTGCAGAGGTACCGCATTCAGAGATGTTTAAATATGCCATCGATTTGCGTTCTATGACCCAGGCAAGAGGAAGCTTTACAATGAGATTCGAAAGATATGAAGAAGTGCCGCAACACTTAAGTGAAAAAATTATTGAAGAAAGAAATAAAGAACAAAAATAAAAGGATAGTGCCGAAAGGCACTTTCCTTTTTGCTTGTGGTGAATAATCTATTTGTGTTTACAAAAAATAAGGGGAGGGTAAAAAAATAATATTAAAACAAAAATAATACTTGAAAAAAAGAAGAAAAATAGGTACAATAAAATTAAAGTCAAGGAAAGTCAAATAGATTTCAATCGGAGTGATCACGGTGTCAAGAGTAAGTGATATCATTGAAGTTTTTATCAAGGAACTGTTGGAAGAGGCCGATGATTGCGCTATCGAAATACAGCGAAATGAGTTGGCAAATTACTTCAATTGTGCTCCTTCTCAGATCAATTATGTGCTGACAACCCGATTCAGTTTAGATAAAGGCTATTTGATAGAGAGCCGGAGAGGCGGAGGGGGACATATTAAAATTATCAAAATGGATATGGATCAGAATCGGTATATTCAGCATTTATTGAATGAGATTGGAGACAGCATTAGCAAAATGAAAGCAGCTTCGATTATCAATACATTGCAGGAGCGTAAGTTCATTTCAGAAAGAGAGGGTTTGATCCTGCGTGTTGCGATCAGCGATCGAAGCCTGAATACACCGATCAATATCAAAAATCGAGTTCGAGCAAATTTGCTCAAAAGCATATTGATTGCAATTTTTCAGGATGGGGGAAAATAATATGTTATGTGAACGGTGTAACAAAAACCCGGCTACAGTTCATGTTACGAAAGTGCTCAATGACAGAAAAACAGAAGTTCATTTATGCGAGCAGTGTGCAAAATATAGCGAGGTTGTTCCTGCCTTCGATCCCTCTTTTTCTATCAATCATTTTTTGGCCAATCTAATCGATTCTGTTCAGGATTCTCCCCTAAAAGTAGATTATATTCAGGCAACCAAATGCGATCGATGCGGGATGACGTATGGAAAATTTAAACAATTAGGTAGGTTGGGCTGTTCCGATTGCTATCAAGCATTTCGCGAAAAATTAGAACTGTTGATTAAACGGATTCAGGGCGTAGATACCCATATAGGGAAGGTCCCCAAGAGAGCAGAATACTCTTTGCGGATCAAAAATGAAATCAAAAGCATGAAAGCCCAGCTAAATGAAGCGATACAGAAAGAAGAATTTGAAAAAGCAGCTCTATTGCGCGATCGGATCAAAGAATTAGAAAATCGCTTCAATGCATGAGGGGGGAAAGACATGATGAGATGGATAGAAGAAATAGGGCCTGATAGTGATATTGTCATCAGCAGCCGGATGCGTTTGGCCAGAAATCTGAGGGAGTATCCTTTTCCAATTGCGCTGACAAAAGAAAAGAGCAAACAGGTGATTCAAACGATTTTTCATGCGGTAGAGGGGCTGGAACAACAAAAATCTTTGGGGGGAAAGTTGGAATTATACGTGCTTGAAGAAATCTCTTCCTTGGAGAGACAGGTACTGTTGGAAAAGCATTTAATCAGCCCGAATTTATTGCAAAATTATGAGAAAGGAGCTGTCCTTCTCAATCAAGATGAATCGATCAGCATCATGATCAATGAGGAGGATCATATACGGATTCAGTGCTTGCTGTCCGGATCTCAGCTTGATGCTGCTTTTCAAATAGCCGATCATATCGATGATGTTTTGGAAGAAAAATTAGAATATGCTTTTGATGAGCAATTCGGTTATTTATCTTCTTGTCCCACCAATGTAGGAACGGGAATCCGAGCATCTGTCATGATGCATTTGCCTGCACTGGCGATCACCGGATATATCGATCGAGTTTTACAAGTAGCCAATCATATTGGCTTGGCTGTTCGAGGCGTTTATGGAGAGGGGACAGAATTCGTCGGGAATATGTATCAGATTTCTAACCAGCTTACATTGGGAAGAAATGAAAAAGAAATTATCAGCAATTTAAAAGATGTTGCCCAGCAGATCATCAAAAAAGAAAGGGATGCTCGAAGCACGTTGCTTACAAACAATCGAGCTCAAATGGAAGATAAAATCTATCGCTCTTTTGGCATTTTGACGAATGCAAGGATCTTAAATTCGGATGAATGCATGCAACTTTTATCGGATGTGCGTTTGGGTATCGATCTTGGACTGATTCAAGAAGTACGCACAGAGAAAATCAATGAAATCATGATATTGACACAACCGGCTTGTATTCAGAAGATTGCGGAAAAACACCTCAG
>JAMNXX010000063.1 GCA_023623095.1 Bacillota bacterium
GTAGGAACAAATATCTTGTCCAATATATCTATCGCATTGCTGCCGCTTAACCGAATGATATTAATTCCGGATTCTCCGATTGCCGTGGCGATAGCAGCGATGGTATCCTCTGCCATATCTGTTTCACCTCTTTTTCAATTTCTAATGACAAATCATAATAAGATTTTATTGACGCTTTTTTCTAACGATTAGTATACCACATCATCAAAAAGTATAAACAACAAAGCCCAGTATTCACTACTGGGCTGCTGTTTTCTATTTATTTTGCTGCAATAATAACTTTTCTGAAAGGTTCTTCTCCTTGACTTCTCGTAACTACTTTTGGATGATTTTGCAACGCTGCATGGATAATCCTTCTCTCATAAGGATTCATCGGTTCAAGCACGATATCTTCTTTGGTTACCTGAACTTTATAAGCTAATTTTTTCGCCAACCGTACCAATGTCTCTTCTCTTTTCCTGCGATAATTTTCCGTATCCATAATTACTTTTAAATAATCTTCCCTATTTTTGTTCACAACCAAACTGACAAGATATTGGATTGCATCGAGTGTTTGCCCTCTTCTTCCTATCAGAACACCCATATCCCGTCCAACCACATCTACATACAAGATATCCTTTTCCAGTTTCATATTGTATGTTGCCTCAATTCCCATCCCTTGGAGCATCTGATCCAAAAATTCTGCGGCAATTTGTTTCGGATCTTCTTTGACGGTAACCCTTACTCTCGCCGGTCTGCTGCCGATCAGCCCGAAAATCCCCTTATTTGGTTCTTCCAGCACTTGGATATCGACCTGATCTTCCGTAACATTCAATGCTTCCAGAGCGTTTTTTACCGCCTCCTCTACAGTTTTTCCCGTCTTTTCCGCAAATTTCATTTCAATTCAATTCCTCCTTAGAACTTTTAAGCTTGGGCATAAAATACTGCTGCGCCATTTGGAAGAGATTGCTGACGACCCAATATAAAGTTAAACCTGCTGGGAAACTAATCGCCCACCAAGCAATCAGCACAGGAAAAATATAATTCATCGTTTTAAGCGTGGGATTTGGTGCAGCGCTTTTATTGGCTGTATTCATCGAAATATATGTAGTAACGCCGGCTAAAATAGGCAATATAATTTTATCCGGTTGACTTAGATTGGCTATCCATAAAAAAGGCTCATTGACTGCTTGAACAAATTCAGGATTTGAAATATATTTTACCGGTTCCCTTAATACTTGAAAAAGTCCAATGATAATCGGCATTTGAATCAATAAAGGCAAACATCCTCCTAATGGATTGACGTTATTGTCCTTATATAATTCCATCAATTTTATATTTAATTGTTCCTTGTCGTTCTTATATTTTTTCTGCAGCTCTTGAATTTTTGGCTGAAGCTCTGTCATTTTCTTTGTTTGTTTTAATTGATTGACCGTAAGCGGAAGCAAAATTAATTTAATGATCACCGTAAATATGATAATCGAAATACCGTAGTTCCCTATCAGGTTGTATAAAAAAAGCAGCAATTTTCCCAAAGGCGTCGCAATTACACCCATCTATTTTTTTACCCCCTATCTCCTTTTCATTTATTTTAAAGGGTCATATCCACCAGGATGAAAGGGATGACATTTTAGAATCCTCTTTATGCCCAAGATCAAACCCTTTCGCACCCCATATTTTTCTAATGCTTGAATCATATATTCGGAACAAGTCGGATAAAACCTGCAAGTTGGCCGCTTTAACGGTGAAATCCATTTCCTATATAATTTCACCATCCAGATTAAAAATTCCTTCAAATTTTTTCACCTATTTTATCAATTTCGATTTTTTTAAAAGGTAAGCAATGGATTTTTTCACATCATGATATGTTGCATCCTTTATCGTCTGCCTGGCAATCAAAATAAAATCATACCCCGATTCAATATGTTCTTCATAAGCTCGAAAAGCCTCTTTCATTAGGCGTCTGGCACGATTTCGAACAACGCTCTTCCCTACTTTTTTGCTCGCTATAAACCCTACCCGATTAATATCATGTCGATTTTTTAGCCAAAAAAAGATGACATACTTGCTCGCTGCGGAAGAACCTTTTGCATATATTTTTTTGAAATCAGCATTTTTTTTAAGAGGCACTGTTTTTCTCATGGATTTCTCCTTCCTCCAGCGAATCCTAAAACAGAATCGAGATCATTTCAAAAAATGAAAAAACGATATAGATATATGCTATAGAAAAAGGCCACTTTATTGCGGCCTTATGCGGTCAATCTCTTTCTGCCTTTTGCTCTACGTCTCTTTAAAACGCGCCTTCCTGCTTTCGTGCTCATTCTTTTCCGGAAACCATGTTCTTTTTTTCTTTGTCTTTTCTTCGGTTGATATGTTCTTTTCACTGACAACACCCCCTTCAAACAATCGCTCTTCCGGCTATATAATTGAAAAAAACGGTTTTCGGAGCCTGAAAAATAGCATTTACTTGATTATTATAACTTTGTCTAGATAATCTGTCAAGAATCTTCTTTTTTTATGAAATCTGTGGATAAAAAGAACTATTTAATTTTTTTCTGTGGATAAACTTGTTTTATGCGATTGAATTTCTTTTTTTTATTTGATATGATTATAAAAAACTGTTAATATTTTTAAAAAACATCACAGTTATACACAATCTGTGGATAAAGCTGTGTATATTTTTATGTTTTCTTTATAATTTCCTTGTTTTTAAATTTCTTTGCTTGTGTTTATTTTTATCAACATCTTGATAAACCTTGTGTATAAATAATAATTTTTTATAATTATACCCAATCATTCCACAAGCTTATTTTTTTCCTATTTTTACTTTATTTATTCATTGAATCAATATTTTCAAATATCTATTACTCACAGATCCTGTGGGTATTCTGGGAATAATCTATTTTTTTACGTATTTTTTTATTTTTCATACAGTAAAAAGTCAATTATATTTTTATTTAGGAGGATATTGTATGACTGAAAATTTACTTGATTTATGGAAAAATTCTTTAAATCTCATAAAAACAGAACTAACCGATGTCAGTTTTAATACATGGTTTAAACCTGTAAAGCCAATCGCAATGAATGGACAAAGGATCATTTTGTTGACACCAAATGAATTTGCAAAAGGGATTCTAGAATCCAGATATTCCAATTTAATTATCAATGCAGTCAAAGAAATTACTTCAAAAGATTATGAGCTGGAATTTATCCTCCCAGGAAGCGAACAATATTTCAGAATCAGCCAATCCAACCCGCAGAACACCAATAAAGAAGTATTTGATGATTTAAATTTAAATCCCAAATATGTCTTTGATACATTTGTAATCGGCAACAGCAATCGATTTGCCCATGCAGCTTCTTTAGCCGTGGCAGAAGCTCCCGCAAAAGCATATAACCCGCTTTTTATATATGGAGGAGTTGGTTTGGGAAAAACCCATTTAATGCATGCGATCGGTCATTATATCCTCAACCAAAATCCAAATACAAAGGTCGTCTATGTATCTTCTGAAAAATTTACAAATGAATTGATCAATTCCATCCGGGATGATACAAATGTCGCCTTTCGAAATAAATATCGAAACGTGGATGTACTCCTAGTAGACGATATTCAATTTATCGCAGGAAAAGAACGAACACAGGAAGAATTTTTCCATACATTCAATGCGCTTCATGAAGCAAATAAGCAAATCATCATTTCCAGCGATAGACCTCCAAAAGAAATTCCTACTTTAGAGGATCGCCTGCGCTCTCGTTTTGAATGGGGATTGATTGCAGACATTCAACCTCCGGATCTGGAAACAAGAATTGCAATTTTGCGAAAAAAAGCGGAAATCGAAGGGATCGATGTTCCTAATGAAGTAATGGTACATATCGCCAATAAAATTCAATCAAACATTCGAGAATTAGAAGGAGCTTTGGTTCGAATCGTAGCCTACTCTTCCTTGACCAACAAAGAAGTGACGATAGAATTGGCCAGCGAAGCATTGAAAGATATCTTTTCCGCTTCTAAATCAAAACAGATCACCCCTTCCCTCATCAAAGAAGTCGTCAGCGAATATTATGGAATTAAAGTAGAAGATCTGGATTCCAAAAAACGGACAAGGTCAATTTCTTACCCCAGACAAATTGCGATGTATTTATGCAGAGAATTAACCGATTTATCGCTGCCGAAAATTGGAGAAGAATTTGGGGGAAGGGATCATACAACGGTGATTCATGCAAATGAAAAAATATCCAAAGAGATTGAGACTGACCCAGATGTCAAAATGAGGATAGATAATTTAATCAAAGAAATAAAAGGCAAATAATGCACAAAAAATTGTGTATGTTTTCTGGATAATTGTTGATACCGGTCGTTCTTAAATTTTTTACGAAATATGTGGATAATTGATCTTATATTATTCACATATTATTCTTTTTTATATCGATAGAATTTTCAATGGGTTCATCTATTATCCACAAAATCACACCCCCTACTACTATTACTACTAAATTGTTTATTATATTTATCTATT
>JAMNXX010000037.1 GCA_023623095.1 Bacillota bacterium
GGAGAATGGGTACTGAAGGATATTGGAATTCCTCAACAAATCATAGAAAAAATGGATTTGAATGTGCACTTGATTACAAAAGAGATGGTAAGAAATATACTACCCCTTCGAAAAAAAGATACCCATAAAGGAATATACGGAAAAATATGTATGATAGCAGGTTCAGTCGGGATGGCAGGTGCAGCGGTCCTCGTTAGCAGATCTGCTCTTGTGAGTGGTGCGGGCCTTTTAAAAATTGCAGTTCCTAAAGCCATTAATGATATCTTGCAGCAGAAAGTACCGGAGGCGATAACGGTACCTCTGGAGGAGTCCGAAAAAGGGTTTATTCATTCCGAGGAAGCAGAAAAATTGATAAGCGTAATGGAAAAATCAGATGTCATTGCAATCGGACCGGGAAGCGGGCAGAGCAAGCAATTTCATGAAATATTCAATACGGTTGTTGAACATGCTGTTCAACCTGTCGTAATGGATGCAGATGCGTTGAATATATTGTCTAAGGACGTAGGAATGCTGAACCGGTTAAAAGGACAGGTGGTGATGAGTCCGCATATAGCGGAAATGTCAAGATTGACCGGAAAAGATATCGAATATATTGCGCAGCATCGAATCGAAATTGCTTCAGAGTTTTCACAAAAATGGAATTGCACAGTCGTGCTGAAAGGCGCAAGGACGGTGGTTTCTGATGGAAAAGGAAAAATTTTTATCAATCAGACAGGAAATCCCGGTATGGCCACTGCCGGAAGCGGTGATGTTTTGACAGGACTGATAGCGGGGCTGATTGCTCAGGGAATCGCTCCTGTAGACGCAGCGATTGCAGCGGTGTATATTCATGGGTATGCAGGTGATCGAGCTGCGAAGCGTTTGGGAGAATACGGTTTATTGGCTGGCGATATTTCGGCTGAGATTCCCCTGGCACTTAAGGAGCTTGTTGGAGTATAGAGAAGATAGAAACAAAAGGAATATTTTGTTTTTTCTCCACGTAAAGATGAATGAAGAATATCTTTGCGCGGAGGGGTTTACAGTGCCAATAAAAAGGATTATATTAATTATGTTGGTGTTTGCTCTATTGATAGGATGTTCACCAAAAAGCGATGAAGGGCTTTTTTATGAAGTTCAAAAAAAAATAAACAGCATGGATAGCTACAGTTGTGAAGTTGAAATTATCATACAAGGAAACGAGAGCAAACAAGAATATCGAGTTAAGCAATGGTTTCAAAAACCGAATCGATATAAGCTGGAAGTCATTTTTCCGGATAGTCTCCGCGGCAAAACGGTCATTTCCGATGGATTGCGAGCCTGGATTGTTCACCCTCAAATCGAGCAGGAATGGGTGACAAGAGATTTTCAGAACTCGGAAGAACAAAATCTATTTCTAGGCTATTTCGTTAAGAACTGCTTGGGTTCTGAGTCTGTAACGTTCTATCAAGAGGAACGAAATAAAAAAAGATATTTGGTGCTAGAGGCAGAAATTCCTGGCAATCACATGTACTATCATAAAGAAAAATTGTGGATGGATTTGGAGACACAAAAGCCATCCTTGCTTCAGGTATTTGATGCGCAAGATATGCTGAAAATGGAAGTGAAATATGACGAATTTCAATACAATCCGGATTTAGAAGATGACTTTTTTAAAATACCGGAAGAACGATTTACCAATATAGAAAAAACTGCAATGGCGATCAAACAAGACGAACAATGGGGAGAGCATAAAATGTTGAAATTAGCAAAAACCAGACCGGTATGGGCAGAGATCAATTTAGATCATCTGGCAAATAATATGAGAGAGATTCGAAAATTGGTTCCAAAAGAGACTTTGGTAACTGCTGTCGTCAAAGCAGATGGTTATGGACATGGCGCTGTGGAAATTGCCGAAACTCTTCTTGAAAATGGTGCAGATAGGCTGGCTGTAGGTACATTGTCTGAGGCGGTAGAGTTACGAAGGGTGGTTCCTACTGTTCCAATATTAATTTTAGGATATACACCGGATAGCTGTGCAGAAGAAGTCATCAAAAATAATATTATCCAGACATTATATTCCGTAGAACAGGCCAAAACCTTTTCAAAGGCAGCTCAGCGCTTGGGCAAAAATGCGGTGATCCATATCAAAGTGGATACAGGGATGAGCAGATTGGGATTTCAACCAAATGAAGAATCCGCAAAAAAGATAAAGGAAATTGCTCAATTTCCCAATTTAGAAGTAGAAGGATTGTTTACTCATTTTGCTGTAGCGGATGAAGCAGATAAGACCTTTACTAAATTACAGTATGAAAGATTTATTAAATTTTCTCGCATGTTGGAGAAAGAAGGAATACGGATCCCAATCAAGCATGCGTCTAATAGTGCTGCAATCATCGATCTTCCTGAAATGCATTTAGATATGGTCAGGGCAGGCGTTATTGTATATGGATTATATCCTTCAGAACAAGTTCATAAAGGAAGCTTAAATCTAAAACCGGCTTTATCATTAAGAGCCAGGATTACGCATGTAAAAGAGGTAGACCAAGGGATCGGAATCAGTTATGGATTGAAATATACCACTTCAAGAAAATCTAAAATTGCTACGCTCCCTATCGGCTATGCAGACGGATTTACAAGGATGCTTTCAGGAAAGGGAGAGGCGTTGGTCAGAGGACATAAGGTGCCGATTGTGGGAACTATCTGCATGGATCAATGTATGATCGATGTGACTGGAATTGAAGATGTAAAGAGAGACGATGAGGTTATATTGATAGGAACGGATGGCGTTCATACGATATCCGCAGAAGATGTAGCAAAAAAACTAGGGACGATCGGCTACGAGATTATCTGCATGGTGGGCAGAAGGGTGCCAAGGGTGTATATAAAAGGAAATCAAATTGTAAAAGTGAAAGATTATATATTAGATTAAGCTGTATCTGCAGAAAATTTTCTTAAAAGGTATAAAAGAGCCGCGATATTGACACAATTATAAATAATCATATATAATGTTGTATATCTTGGGATAAATTAAGCTGGATGAATATGTCCATTTTAAGCAAGGTATCATATTTTTTATGTTTCCGGGAGGTGCTGCCATGGCTGAATCGAAGCGTATCATCGTAAGCTTGCCCAACAGCCTGCTTCAAGAGGTAGATCGTATTGTACAAATAGAAAAAAGAAACAGGAGTGAATTTATTCGAGAAGCGATGAAACTTTATATTTCCGAGAGACGAAAGACACAGATTCGAGAAGCAATGAAAAACGGATACAAAGAAATGGGACCTGTAAATGTAGCATTATCTGAAATAGGCATTGAGCTGGATGCATGCATGCTGGAAAGATATGAAGCCAGGTTGTCGGAGTGTGAGTAGGGTGATCGTAAAGCGAGGGGATATTTATTATGCGGATCTAAGCCCCGTGGTTGGTTCTGAGCAAGGAGGGGTAAGACCTGTACTCATTGTTCAGAATGATGTGGGAAACAAGTACAGTCCCACGGTTATCGTGGCAGCAATTACTTCTCAAATTAACAAAGCAAAATTGCCGACTCATGTTGAAATTCCGGCTTCAGAATATGGATTATCAAAGGATTCTGTAATTTTACTAGAGCAGATTCGCACCATTGATAAAAGGCGTTTAAGAGAAAGAATTGGATATTCTGATGATGAGATGATGAAAAAAGTAAACGAAGCACTAAAAATCAGTTTTGGATTGGTAGATTTTTAAATTTCGACAGCAATTATTAGAATATTGCCCGGGCAATAGACAAAGAGGGGGAAGAATAAGATGAAAATATCGAAAAAGAAAGGTTATTTGATCGCGACAGGCTTTATTGCTTTGGGACTTACATTTTCTTATTTTTCTGTTAGTAAAGCAACGAATTATGAACCAGGGTCGAAAGAAGATCCGATTGTTACACGGAGTTATGTAGAAAAAAGAGCGGAACAGCTAAAATATTATTTTGATCAAAAGATCGAAGAATTGAAAACGAATTCTGGAAACTCTTCGCCTGTTACAGAAAATCCAAATTCTTCTTTTGTAGTGTTGCAATTGGAGAGGAATCAGAGACTTGTATGTGGTGCGGGAACAGAAGTGATATTGCGCTCCGGAGAGGCACTTGCGGTAGCGAGTGAAAGCGGAGGAGTATCTGATGTTACACAAGGAAAAGATCTCAAAATGGGAGAACCTGTTTCTTTGAATCATCATTTGATCATTCCCCGTGATGATGGCAGAGGGATTAAAGCGAAGACAAGCATTTATGTGATGGTAAAAGGAAGCTATCGCATTCAATAATAGAAAACTCAACCCGGATAGAGCTTCAATATTTATTTGAGTTTTCGTCGGTTGAATCTGGAGGCGGTACAGTGTCCCTTTTTTAAATTGGTAGAAAGGGAGCTTTATGGTGTCGTACGATGGAATCATGAAAAAAGCGCTGAGGCGCTTTTTTTTAAGGATGGATTTTTAAAACACTGTAATGTTTATAAAATGTATCATAACTTCCAGACGCATCATACATATCTTACAATATCGCAATGTGTAT
>JAMNXX010000081.1 GCA_023623095.1 Bacillota bacterium
TTTTCTTTTCCAATTCCTATGGGAGTAATGGCTCCTATGCCTGTAACAACAACTCTTCTTTTCAAAATCAAAACCTCCCTAAATGATTTGCGATATTTAGCTCCATCTTATAAGACTACATCTGAAACAAAAAAGCTCTACTCTAGCATTTTTGCCTCCAGAAGACTACATAGACATTCCGCCATCAACATGAATAACCTGCCCAGTAATATACTGTGCATATTCTGAACATAAAAATGCCGCCACATTTGCTATATCTTCAGGAGTTCCTAATTGTTTCATAGGAATCTGTTCCATTAAAAATTGTTTGGCTTCTTCAGAAATCACATCTGTCATATCCGTCTGAATAAACCCAGGGGCTATTGCATTTACATTAATCCCTCGGGATGCCAATTCTTTCGCTACAGATTTCGTAAACCCAATGATTCCGGCTTTCGATGCAGCATAATTGGCTTGACCGGCGTTTCCCACTACACCGACAACAGATGCAATATTGATAATCTTTCCGCTTTTTTGCTTGATCATTTTCCTTATCACTGCTTTTGTGCAATTATAAGTTCCCTTTAAATTTGTAGAAATCACTTGATCCCATTCCTCTTCTTTCATTCGAATAAGAAGATTATCACGAGTAATCCCAGCATTATTGACTAAAATATCGATCGTTGGAAAATGGGCTTCTACTTCTTTGATCAATTTTTGGACTTCATCTAACTTTGAAACATCTGCTTGAAAAGCAAGCGCTTCTCTTCCCAGCGCTTTAATTTCTTCTACCACCGAATTAGCCTGCTGTGAACGGCTCGTATAATTGATAACAATATTGGCTCCCAGACTTGCTAGCTTTAAAGCAATGGCTTTTCCGATCCCTCTTGAACCTCCTGTTATGATAGCTGTCTTCCCGGTGAGATTCATCTTTTTCCAACCTCCTTTATGATAGTTTCTAAGGATTTTCTATCTTCAACGTTATAAATAGATATTTTCGCTTTTAAATTTCTTCCAATTCGTCTGATAAATTGGCTTAATGTTTTTCCAGGCCCCACTTCAATAAATATGTCAACCCCATCTTCGATCATTCGAATCACCGTATCTTCCCATAGAACAGAACGACTCACCTGCTGAATTAATAATTCTTTTATCGCTTCTTTTCCGGGATAATAATCTGCTGTAACATTTGAAATTACAGGAATCTTTAGCTCATGGAACGAAATCGCTTTTAATGCTTCTGCAACTTTTTCTCCTGCCGGAAGCAACATGGAAGAATGAAAAGGGGCACTGACAGGCAAGCGTACCGCTCTTGCAGCCCCCAGCTCTTTCGCTATTTCACATGCTTTTTCCACAGCTTGGACTTCCCCAGATATAACAATCTGCCCCGGACTATTAAAGTTCGCTGCCTCTACAATACCGAATTTATTTGATTTTTTCAATACATTATTTTCTAAAATTTCTCTTTCCAATCCCAAAATAGCTGCCATCGATCCTTTTCCCAAGGGAACAGCTTCTTGCATATATTTTCCCCTTTTTTTTACAAGTATAACAGCAGTATCGAAATCCATCGCACCGGCAATCACCAATGAAGCATATTCTCCTAAGCTCAATCCCGCACTGACATCTGGCTGAATGCCTTCTTTAAGGAGTACCTCCGCAATCGCAATACAGGTAGTCAAGATAGCCGGCTGTGTATTTTCTGTTTTCATTAATTCTTCTTCCGGGCCTTCAAAGCACAACTTTTTTATATCATATTCAAGTGATTTGTTTGCCAATTCAAATATCCGATTTGCTTCTTGATAGTGTTCTGCAATATCTTTTCCCATCCCAACATACTGTGCCCCTTGTCCAGGGAAAACAAATGCCATTTTACCCATGAACATTCCCCATTTCTTTCTTGATTTTTAAATCCGATATTTATTCCCTATCAAGATTCCTTATTCCATCGAAGCACACTCGCTCCCCAAGTTAGTCCAGCACCAAATGCGACCATTACAATTAAATCATCTTTTTTTATTTTTTTTGATTTTACGGCCTCATCCAAAGCGATCGGAATCGACGCAGACGAGATATTTCCAAATCTATCTAAATTAACATGCACTTTTTCCATAGGAAGCTTCAATTTTTTTGAAGCGCTTTCGATAATTCGAATATTTGCCTGGTGAGGAACAAGATAGTCAATATCTTCAATTCCTTTTCCGCTCAATTCCAGCGCCTCGATCGAAGCTTGATGCATTTTTCTTACCGCAAATTTAAACACTTCGCTGCCATCCATTTTAACATAATGTAGTCTATTCTGAACAGTTTCAATCGTCGCTGGCATCTTAGAACCCCCTGCAGGCATCGTTAGAAATTTTCCCCCTTCTCCATCTGAACCCAAAACCGTCGTAAGAATCCCTTTTCCTTCTTCTGTAGGTCCCAGCACAACAGCTCCTGCTCCATCTCCAAACAACACGCAAGTATTCCGATCCGTCCAATCGATAATTCTCGATAACACTTCTACCCCAACAACTAAAACTTTATTATATGTTCCTGTAGCAATAAACTGTTTGGCTACAGCCAAAGTATATAAAAATCCTGAGCATCCTGCACTTAAATCAAATGCGCCTGCTTTCGTTGCGCGAAGATTTTTTTGAACCAGACAAGCGGTAGAAGGGAAAAAAACATCAGGCGTAACAGTCGCAACAACAATTAAATCAAGTTCTTCCGGAGAAGTATTGGCATCCTCCAAAGCATCTAAGGCTGCCCTTGTTGCTAAATCCGAAGATGCCATCTCTGGATCAGCAATACGCCTTTCCCGTATCCCCGTTCTTGTTATGATCCACTCATCCGATGTGTCCACCATTTTTTCTAAGTCAGCATTCGTAAGAACTTTCTCTGGTAAATATTTTCCTGTTCCTAAAATTCCAACAGCCCTTATTCTATTTTCCATTTTGTTCAACCCCTATCTTTCTGATCTCCTCACTAATAATTTCATTTACTTGTTTTTCTACAAAAACCTTAGCTTGTAGGATTGCATTTTTCACAGCTCTCGCATCAGAGTTTCCATGAATCTTGATAACTGTTTTATTGATTCCTAAAAGGGGAGCTCCTCCGTACTCTGCATAATCAAAACTCTTCTTTATTTCTTTAAAAGAAGAAATAAGCATCGCTCCAGCTAATTTATTGATGATACCGCTTTGTAACTGCTCTTTTACCATGGACATCAGCGTACTCGCGACTCCTTCTGTAAGTTTTAAGATTACATTCCCTACAAAACCATCACATACGATTACGTCAACATAACCATTTGGAATTTCTCTTGCTTCTAGATTTCCGTAGAAATTTAAATTCGAATTGGAAAAAAGTTCGTAACTTTCTTTGATCAATTGGTTTCCCTTCCCTACTTCTGATCCAATATTTACAAGTCCAATGGAAGGCTTCGGCCGATCAAAAACTTTCTCAACATAAATCGAACCCATCACTCCAAATTCCAATAAATTTCTAGGTTTGCATTCTGCATTTGCCCCTGCGTCCACCAGTATGGATATTCCCTTTTTGGTTAAATATGGACTGGCGATAGCAGGACGATCGATGCAATTGATCCTTCCCACATTAAAAAGGCTTCCTGCTAGGAGCGCTCCTGTATTTCCCGCAGAAATAAACGCATCCACTTCCCCTTCTCTTAAAAGATTTAAACTCATCACGATCGATGAATCCTTTTTATTTCTTACCGCATGAACAGGTTTATCTTCATTCGTAATAATTTCAGGTGCATGATGAATACAGATTCGAGAATCAGGAGAAGCTCCTTGCGCTTGAAGCTCCCGCTCCAACAAGTCTTTTGGCCCAATCAACAAAATTTCTATATCTTTTCTCGCCTTGCTCGCCTCTATACAGCCTTTAACAATTTCTTTCGGAGCATAATCTCCTCCTACACCATCAACTGCTACCCTCATGATTATCACCTCTTGTTTCTTCTTCAATAACAACCAAAATAAATTTTCCTCTAAAAACCTGATTTTGTTTTACGTATATTTTAACATGAACGAAATATTTATTTCCTCTGACCTTAACGATATTCGCTTTTGCAAGAAGCTTTTCGCCGGCAAAAACAGGTTTTATGTATTTTACATTCGCAACCCCAGTGAGTGCTACCCGTGCATCAATGACTGCCATCGCTAAAGATTCGGCCATAGAAAAAATATGATGTCCTCTTACAACACGAGTACGCTCAAAGGCCATCTCTCCTGTTGTTTCAAGAAGTGAGATCCCACTTTGATTTAAATTTAAATCAACAAGTTCTCCAATAATTTCTGATTCTCCTAAGCTCGTCACTTTCGAATAGTTTTTTTCAGCAACCTTCTTAATACGTTTCCTCAATTCAGGTATTCCTAATGCTAACCGATCTAACCGAATGGTTTGTATACTGACACCAAAACATTCGCTTAGTTCTTCATCCGTAATAAAAGGATTTTTTTTAATCTTTTTTAACAATTCATCTTGCCGAATCT
>JAMNXX010000241.1 GCA_023623095.1 Bacillota bacterium
GGTAGAAATCCCGATGGGAACGACTTTGCGTGAGATTATCTATGAAATCGGCGGCGGGATTCCAAATGGGAAGGCATTTAAGGCAGTTCAAACGGGAGGACCTTCCGGAGGCTGTATCCCTGCTTCGCATCTGGATACACCGATCGATTATGATAATCTGACTGCACTCGGCTCGATGATGGGTTCCGGCGGGATGATCGTTATGGATGAAGACAACTGTATGGTTGACGTGGCAAGATTCTTCTTGGACTTTACAGTGGATGAGTCCTGCGGAAAATGTCCTCCGTGCCGAATTGGAACCAAGAGAATGTTAGAACTGTTAGATAAAATTACTTCAGGAAAAGGTGAATTAGAGGATATCGACAAGCTGGAGAGGCTGGCACAAAGCATCAAGGCTTCCGCTCTTTGTGCATTGGGTCAAACAGCACCAAACCCGGTATTGTCCACATTGAGATATTTTAGAGATGAATATGAGGCCCATGTGCGAGAAAAAAGATGTCCGGCCGGGGCATGCAAATCGCTGCTTTCCTATGTGATCATGCCTGATTTATGCAAGAAATGCGGAATCTGTGAAAGCAAATGTCCTACCGGCTGCATCAGCGGCGTGAAAGGAAAAGAAGCTTATAAGATCGATCAAGAGAAATGTATCAAGTGCGGCGCTTGCATGAGTGCATGTCCGTTCAAGGCGATTGTTAAGAAATAAATAATAAAGATACTTCAATGCGATGAAATCAAAAGGGAGTGATGAGAGTGGAAAAGGTTTCTTTGACGATTGATAATATAACAGTAGAAGTACCGAAAGATTATACGATTCTTGAGGCTGCCAGAACTGTAGGCATCGATATCCCGACGCTTTGCTATATGAAAGACATCAATGAAGTGGGTGCTTGCAGGGTTTGCGTTGTAGAGGTCCAAGGGGCGAGAAGTTTGCAGGCTTCCTGTGTCCATCCGGTAGCGGAAGGAATGGTTGTAAAGACAAATACCCAAAAAGTAAGAGATGCGAGAAAGGCAACGGTGGAATTAATCCTATCCAACCACAATCGAGAATGCTTGACCTGCTATCGAAACGGGAGCTGTGAACTGCAAAAATTAAGTGAGGAATTGGGTATTCAAGAGATTCCTTTTGAAGGCGAAAAAACAGAGGCAACTTTTGATGATCTTTCTTACTCTATCGTAAGGGATTCGAGCAAATGCATCCTCTGTGGACGTTGTGTAAACGTTTGCAAAAATGTTCAAGAAATCGGAATTCTTGAATTCATGAACAGAGGATTTAATACGAAAGTAGGCCCTGCATTTGATGTAAGCATGGCAGATGCACCTTGTGTCTATTGCGGGCAATGTATTGTTGCATGTCCTGTTGCAGCATTAAAAGAAAAGAGCGATGTCGAAAGAGTATGGGAAGCAATTGACGATCCGGATATCCATGTTGTTGCACAAACAGCACCGGCAGTTCGAGCAGCATTGGGTGAAGAGTTTGGGCTGCCGATCGGGACAAGAGTGACCGGAAAAATGGTAGCAGCAATGAAACGACTTGGATTTGATAAAGTGTATGATACAGACTTTGCAGCGGACTTAACCATTATGGAAGAAGGAACGGAACTTCTCAATCGAATCAAAAAAGGCGGCAAGCTGCCAATGATTACTTCCTGTTCGCCAGGATGGATTCGATTCTGCGAGTTTTACTATCCTGAATTCCTAGATAACCTTTCTACGTGCAAATCTCCGCACCAGATGATGGGAGCAATTGTGAAATCCTACTATGCGGAGAAGCACAATATCGATCCTGAAAAGATATTTGTCGTTTCCGTGATGCCTTGTACTTCGAAGAAGACAGAAGCACAAAGACCGGAAATGAAAGGAACAGGTTTGCGCGATGTGGATGCCGTCATTACGACTAGAGAATTGGCCAAGATGATTAAACAAGCAAGAATTAAATTTACGGAATTAGAAGATGAATCATACGACCAAGATCTTCTTGGAGACTATACAGGAGCAGCTGTTATTTTCGGAGCGACAGGCGGCGTAATGGAAGCAGCGCTTCGAACGGTAGCCGATATCTTAGAAGAAAAAGATTTGCAAGATATCGAATATACAGCAGTCAGAGGCGTTGAAGAAGGCGTAAAAGAAGCAACTGTAACAGTAGGAGGAATGGACATAAAAGTAGCGGTTGCTCACGGTACAGCGAATGCGGCAAAACTATTGGATAAAATAAAAGCAGGAGAGGCGGATTACCATTTCATCGAAGTGATGGCCTGCAGCGGCGGTTGTGTAACCGGCGGAGGTCAGCCTCATGTACCTGCGAAAACATTAATGGATCTGGACGTAAGGGCAGAAAGAGCAAAAGCGCTTTATGAAGAAGATGAACTGTTGGCTCAAAGAAAATCACATCAAAATGAGCAAATTCAAAAATTATATAAAGAATTCTTAGGAGAACCAAACAGCCATCTGGCACATAAACTGCTGCATACACATTATCAGGCAAGAGAAAAATTCCCTATCCCTCAAAAAGAGGATCAGTTTTGCCAGGAAGCAGCTGCGGCAGGAACAAGAAAATAAAAAATAAAAACGATCATCAATAAAATTGTAAGAGCGCAGATACGGAAATAGAGATATTTCTGTATCTGCGTTTTTTACTGAAAAAATATGTTTCATTCCAATTTTTTTATGGTAAATATATTATGTTACGCAAAAGAGTTTTTTGCTTGAATGAATCGGGCAAAATGGTGTAGCATATGATATAGGAAAAATATTTTTAAAAAGCGTTTTTAAAGAAGGATTTTTTGATGATGATAGAGAATACTACAAGTTAATTTTAATTTTGAAACAAGGCTGTCGGCTCGGGTTTACCAAAATGAGGTAAAAAATTAAAATTCAAATATACCATTATAGGAGGGAACTATCATGGCAAAAGTAAAGATTACAGAAACTGTTCTTAGGGATGCCCATCAATCATTGATTGCCACTAGGATGAAAACAGAAGATATGCTTCCGATCCTAGAGAAGCTGGATCAAGTGGGTTATCATTCCTTAGAAATGTGGGGAGGAGCAACTTTCGATACCTGTTTGAGATTTTTGAATGAAGATCCGTGGGAAAGACTTAGGATTATTCGAAAGAAAGTAAAAAATACAAAATTACAAATGCTCCTTAGAGGTCAAAACCTTTTGGGTTATAAGCATTATGCGGATGATGTCGTGGTGGAGTTTGTAAAAAGAGCAGTAGCGAATGGAATCGATATTATCCGGATTTTTGATGCGCTAAACGATGTTCGAAATCTGCGCACAGCAATGGAAACGACGAAAAAAGAAGGAGCCCATGCGCAGGCAGCTATTTCTTATACGATCAGCCCTGTGCATACAACAGAAGTGTATGTTAAGCTTGCAAAAGAAATGGAAGATATGGGAGCAGATTCGATCTGTATCAAGGATATGTCCGGATTGCTTACACCCTATTATACGTATGAGCTGATTTCAGCGCTCAAGGAAGCGGTCAAGGTTCCAATACAGCTGCATTCTCACTCAACAAGCGGGCTCGTCAGCATGACGTATATCAAGGCGATCGAAGCGGGCGTAGATATTATTGATACGGCGATTTCGCCATTCTCCGGAGGAACATCTCAGCCGCCTACAGAGGCTTTTGTTGCTACGCTTAACGGAACCGAGTATGATACAGGACTCAACTTAGAAATTCTTAATGAGATCGCGGAGCATTTCCGTCCACAAAGACAAAAAGCGATAGAAAGCGGTTTGCTGGATCCAAAGGTACTGGGTGTAGATATCAATACATTGCTTTATCAAGTACCGGGAGGAATGCTTTCCAATCTGGTATCCCAGCTGAAGATGCAAAATGCGCTTGACAAATATGAAGAAGTACTTAAGGAAGTGCCAAAGGTACGCGAAGATTTGGGTTATCCACCTCTTGTGACTCCTACAAGCCAAATTGTTGGAACGCAGGCAGTCATGAATATTATTGGGGGAGAGCGATATAAACTCGTATCCAAGGAAGTAAAGGCATATGTAAAAGGGATGTATGGAAAAACGACTGTTCCGATCAAGGAAGAGATCGTTAAAAAGATTATCGGAGATGAAGAAAGGGTTACTTGCAGACCTGCTGATTTGATTGAACCTGAATTGCAAAAGATTCGAAATGAGATGAAAGAATATCTTGAGCAAGAAGAAGATGTACTGTCCTATGCACTTTTCCCACAAGTCGCGGTGGAATTCTTCAAATACCGCCAAGCGCAAAAATATAAGATTGACAGCGCTTACGCAGACAAAGAGGATAAGGTATATCCGGTATAGATAAGATTTGTTTATTCGAAAAATGAAAGGCCGGCATCAAAAATTTGATGCCGGCCTTCCTTTTTTATGGGGAAATATGGAATATCGCAGTTTTTTATCTAATATCTATAAAAATAGAGAAAAAGCGTCTTTCTATAAGTTGTAAAATTCAGGTATAGAAAG
>JAMNXX010000183.1 GCA_023623095.1 Bacillota bacterium
TCGCAAATATATCACGGAAAGAGGAAAGATTCTTCCAAGAAGGATTACAGGGACTTGTGCAACCCATCAAAGGGCTTTGACAAAGGCGATTAAAAGAGCAAGGGTCGTTGCTTTGTTGCCGTATACAGCTGAATAATCAAGCTTAATAAAAAAAGTGGGATACCCCACTTTTTTTATTTAAGAAAGTGAATCACGGGATTTTGAAGGTCGGAAAAAACAAGAAGCGATTTTACCTTATTTTGTTGCTATTAAAACGCTTTATAGCTCTTCCCATTTATAAGGAATTCCTGATGCTCTAAATAGCTCTAAGAATCTGTTTGGGTTGAGCTGTTCAGCGAAAATAACTCCTTTTTCTGCTCCTTCTATCACCATTTTTGCTCCAATGACCGCCGGAAGCGCTACATTGATTAAAGAAGTACCGAACAGTTCATATAATTTTCTTCCAGGTGCGGTCATTTTTGGACAGTGAATGCGATAAGTGACAGGCGCATTATTTTTTGTACCTATCATCTCTATCATCATGGATACAAAAAATGTTTTGTCTAAAACATCCAGTTTTTCGACATCTTCTTCGAGAAAAGCATTCCCGGGTTTTGGTATCAATGCTGTTGCGACATCAATGGGTTTAATCCTGATGCCGTCTATATCGATTTCTTCTTGTGATGCGAGTCCTATTGATACAAGGGCGGCAGGTTGATAGGATACGTAATACTTAAAATCACAATACTCTAATCCTTTGCCAAGTGTTCTTGGAATGGAATAGGGTTCTTCATGAGAATGATGAGATACAAGCAGTTTTCCGACTGGTTCAGGGAACTGCCATTCTTCAATTTCTGCATAGGGTTCAAGTCGCTCATATTTCCCGTTTCTAAATACGTAAGGATTCATTGCACAGTCGATCAATGCTTGTTTTGGAGCCCAACCAGGATTCCATGGCTCTGTTATATCTGCATATTTTCCCAGAGAAGTGTTTTTTTTGCCTAATCTGTGCTTTATGCTTTTTACCGTATCGAGCTTGTCGGCATAGTATCTTACCAATACGTTTAAAAAACCAGGAGACATCCCGCAGCCCAGAAGGGCTGTAAGACCTGCTTTTTTAAATTCTTCATGCAATTCAAGAGGTTCCCCGTTGACTAGCTGGTCCCAAAAGGGAGTGTCAAAAGCAGTATTGACGTAATGAACACCTGCTTCTAAAGCACCTCTCATTACATCAGGTGCTAGAAAAGGTAAAACCACATCGATGATGACATCCATTCCTTTTGCAGCTTTAGCAACTTCGTTTGGAGAACTGGCATCCACTCGGATGACTTTTATTTTGGGGCTATTTATTCTCTGCTTGACTTTTTCTGCAGCTTCTAAATTGATGTCTGCAACCAGAATCTCTGTTACTTCTTTGTCTCTTGCTAAAATTGATGCACAAGGGCCTCCCTGTCCTCCTGCTCCCATAATCAGTACTTTCATGATTATCCCCCTATCTACCGAATGTGCCTCTTAAAAAGATTTCCATTAATCTTCCCATTGATTTATTTTTTTCTTTCTCATGACTGCTTCCCAGTCATCCGTTCCTAATAACTCTATTTTGGTTGCTGTAATGTAGATTTCTCTTTTTGCAGCTTCTTCAAAAAACTCCTCTGGCGGGATGCACACTTCCGGTGGAAATACGCCTGTTCCCGTGATCTGTCCTTTAAACAGCATTTGTGCTGCCCACGAAGGAGCCCCACCGATATAAACTTGTGCTCCCAATAATTCAGGCCATTCTTTTACGGGGCGACATACGGCTTCCAATTTGTATACGACTTTTTTTCCGTTTTCTCTTCCGATCACTTCTGTCAGGATAATATCGCAATCATTGATCGTATCGTTGGGATCTTCCGGCTGTAATTCCATTAACTTTTTCAAAACTTTGATAGGGCTTACTTTTGTTCCATATGCATCGATTTCATCTTTTCTTCCTAAACCTAAATCGGATAAAAATTTAAGCGTATTGAATGTTGATTCTGAAAATCCAATTCTAAATGTACAATTTTTAAGTCCCTTATCTTTAAATACTTCCGGAATCGTTGCTATTTCTGAATGCATGATATAATAGCTATTTTGTTTTCCGATTGGCTGCGAATATTCTACATCCATTGTGCCGCTATGTGCTGGCAACTTCACATATTCATTATTTAAGTATTGAATCGGTTCCATTTCGAATTCGTCCATGATGGTATCGATAGCATAAGTTACAGCAAAGGCTTTCGATGTTTGCCCCCAGTCATCACATCCGCAATAGAAATTAATTTCATCGATTGTATCCAGTCTGTCTGCTGCCCACCTTGCACATACATTCGTAACTCCAGGAGTTCCGCCGATACCTATGATGGCAATCAAACCAGCATCTTTGAATTTTTGGTCATATTCCATTTGCTTTTTCGTTTCTACATAAAGACCCCCAATATCGATGTAATGGATATGTGCCTTTAGACAGGCTTCCATGATATGGCGGTTGAAATAGTAGTTCACGTCATTGATTAATACATCATACCCTTTGATCATTTCTACCAAGGCATCAAAATCAGATACATCACATCTTACTGCTTTGACTTTGTTTCCATATTTTTTGTTGCAAATATCAGCCACATATTGTGCTCTATTTAGATCGATATCTCCTAATAACACTTCGGTTACATCTTTGCTCCATGCCAAATCCAATGCAGTTGCAATGCCTTGAAGGCCTGATCCTAATAATACAACTCTCATTTTTTATATCCCCCTTTGTAATTTTAGATAATTTGAAATATTTTGTTTTTTTAAGGGTTTTAAATCCTATTAAGAATTTAAAACCCTTATATTTACTTAAAGTTTTATTGAAATTCTAATACTCTATCGTTAAAAGTTAAAAGATAAAGCCAGTAATTGCATAGGCGATAAAAGCCAAACCAGCTGCGATTGCGCCATAAGGGATTTGGGTAAGTGCATGATCCATGTTCTCGATGCCGCAGGCTGATGAAGTTAATACTGTTGCATCAGAATAGAAACATGCATGGCTTCCAAACGTTCCGCCGGATACGACAGTAGACATGACTAGGAAAGGATTGGCCCCTAATGCGATTCCTAAAGGGACAATAATCGGGACGGTTACTGCAGGGACTCCCCAGTTGCTTCCTGTTATGAAGGATAATCCAGCTACCACAAGAAAAGCGATTGCCGGATATATTTCTCCGCTTAAATAAGGTTTTGCGGTTTCAATGACAAAAGCAGGAAGGCCGACTAATGATGTAGCTCTTTGCAGGAATAATGCTCCGAAAATAATTGCAAGCATGGGGATCAAATCACAAAATCCCTTCATAAAATCATCAGCAAACTCATTAAAAGTCATTAGTTTTGTCGGAAGATACAAAATTAAACAAACTGCGATGGCTGCTAATACGCCTACCAAAAGATCTTCAGTCCAGACAGTGAGGGCGACGAGCACGATCATAGGAAGTGCAAAATTGATTAGTTTTCCTTCACCTTGTTTAAATTCCTCTAATTCAGGGGCATTAAATTTATCACTGGCGTCGCTGTAGAGTTTTCCTGTTTCTTCTGTCCGCTGATAAGCTTTTTTCATGGGACCCAGTTTCGGGATGATTCCTAATGCCACCAACGGGACGATAATGACAGCTATCCAGCCATAGAAGATAAAGGGCATAATTTTTGTATAAAGGGACATCCCTTCACCTACACCCAATGCCGCTACTTCAGGCTGGGATGCAAAAACTCCGGCAAAGAAAACAGCCCATGTGGAAAAAGGAAGAATAACACATACGGGTGCTCCTGTGGAGTCGATGATATAAGCAAGCATTTCTCTTGGGATTTTATGCTTATCGGTAATATCCCGCATCGCTGCACCCAATGTTAATATATTTAAATAGTCATCTACAAATATGATGATGCCTAAAATCCATGTTGCAATAAGAGATTTTTCCGCTGTCGTTGCAAATTTGAGCATGAGATTGGTAAAGCCGAGCGTACCTTTTGAACGCCTGAATAATGCAATCAAGCTTCCGAAAAGGCCGCAGGTCATGATTGCCCACATGGTGTCGTAGTCCGTTAACGTTTCAAACATCGCATCCATCCATGGATAGAAAAATCCGCCTCCATGTACGATGATAAAGGATAATAAAGTTCCGACAATCAATGCTTCCAAAGTTCTTTTTGTGAACAAAGCAAATAAGATAACGCAGATTGCAGGCACCAAACTCATCCATCCATAATGCTCCACAAAATATCCCTCCTAACTTTTTAACAAATATGGAATCTGAGATTCATATTTTTAGTTATCAAATTTCCTTCTGCGCATTGATCGGTGTCCAGTCTTGAATGTGAAGCGGTTCTTCTACTCGCACATAAACGTACATTTCCCTTTTTGCCAGTTCTTCAAAATATTTTTCCGGTG
>JAMNXX010000296.1 GCA_023623095.1 Bacillota bacterium
TATATTCGAACAAAATTTTATTTAAAAGAGAAAGGGCTTATAAAAATTTAGAAGTTCTAGAAGCTTCAACTCATTTTCAAATGTATATTTTATGAATATTGAGAGAATTGATATAATATCGAAAGAAAATTGAAAACCAGAACAGCAAAAATATTTCATCGGAAACCTAATGAACTGCATGAGTTTTTTTATTTGTTCTTAATGTAACCAGTACCATATTTTTTTAAAACAAATATCGCAGTGGATAACCACAATTATCATTATAGCATATATTAAAAAAAATTCCAATAACAAGTGTATATGTTTATAATAAGCATACTAAATTTTTTAGGACTGTTTGTTTATAAAACTTCCTCCTCACATAAGAAAAAATTGTATATTTTTGAAAAAATATTTGACCAAAGCACAATAGATAGAATTCTTAATATATTCATAATAACAGATCAAATTTAAAGATGTCTAAAAGGATGCTAAAATTTAAATTAAAATAATCTAAAATTATTATTTGTTAACGGTGCAGATAATCCTTAAAAAAGCCAATAAAAAGACGCTTGCTTTCCATAAATAATGCTCCCTCCGTGGATTGTTTTAACCATCTACCATAAAGGGAGCATATCATTTTTAATACAGATTTTACTCTTTGCTACCAGAAGATTTCTATTTCAATTAAACAGAAGCAGAATGAGTGAGAGTGTTTAAACGATTTGTTGTATAGGTTGAGATGTATCGATTTTATCAATCACGTTTTCAGGAGCGGTAATCTGAATATCTGCTCCAATATTTTTAAAATTGACATCGATCATCATATCCAAAGTAAAGTCTTTTCCCTCTTCTTCGAAGCTTCCGTTTAATTTGATAACTTCTTTTACAATCTGTTTTTGCTCATCTAGGTAAAACTCGATTTGAAAATTGAATGGAATATCATCCGGGAGCATTTGAAAATCCATATCTTGTTGAAGATCTTCAGGGAGCAGATCCTTTAATATTTGGTCATTCAGAAAAAGTATATATTTTGTAGTGAGAGCGCCTTCTACTTCTACTGAATCTATTTTTTCGATAGGAACTGTATTGTAAATTTTTAAAAATTGTGCATTGATTTTTTGAAGTTCAGCAGGAAACATTCCAAAAGATACAATATCTCCGATATCCTCTGGTTCTGCTTCCAACCAGCCACCCAGATCAGCTTCTTTTCCATATTGTTTATCACCTATTTGAATCATTTCAAATGTAAAATTAGAAGGATTCGATTCCGGTGCATCAATCGATAATGTCATTTTCATTTGACGATCTGTTCCGTTTATGGCACCATTTCCATAAACGGCCAATGCGGTTGTTTTTTCAGCTGCAACCTCACGAACATGCATGGAAGCATTCATGTTAAATTCTCCTCGGTAAGGTTCATTTATATCAAGTGCGTTGTAGAGATCGGGATATCGGACTGCGTGAGATTTTTTTTCTGCAAATGCCAATAACTCTTCCTTATTATAAAGCATACGATAGGTTAAGAGTGCAGCTTGTTGTTTTTGTGCACTTTGTTTTGGTTCGAAATGCTGATTTCCTGTTCCCTGCATGAAACCTGAGGCAAGAGAAAATTCAATGGCGTTTTTCGCCCACGAAGAGATTTTGTCTTTGTCAATTAGCTGATTGATATAGTTAAATTCTTGGTTAGAACCGATTGTTTGTTTAGACAATCCGAGGGCATTGGTGAAGATTACTGCCATTTGTTCACGTGTACAGGGCTTGTCCTTTCCGAATGTGCCGTTAGACATTCCCTGTATGATCCCTTCTCTGTACGCAGCTTCGACATATGGATAAGCCCAATGTGTTTGAAGCACATCCTTGAAAGTAGGTTTTTCCGGAATGTTTTCAGTATCGATATGTAAAGCGTTTACAAGCATTGTAATCATTTCTGCCCGGGTAATTGGTTTGTGTGGATGGAAATGGCCGCGTTCATCTCCGGTGATGATATTTTGCTCAGCTAATGCAGCAATCGCATCCTTTGCATAATTCGAGCTCAAATCCATATCTTGAATGACAGCTGCGCTGACCATTGCAGGGGTTGAAAACAGGATGCCTGCAACTGCGATGGTGACAGCAAATGAAATCAAATGCTTTTTAATCTTTTTCGAACTGCGAAACATAATCCTCCCCCTCTTTCTCATATAAGTTAAATATATAAGGAAATAAAAAATATTTTTGATAATGAATGGTTCTTATTGATAGGATTGGCTATAGAAGAACCTACCATCATTATATCGATATGCTGTGAAGGGATCTACTGGAAAAGTTTGTAGCCTATCTAGGGCTTGGCATAGTTATTGCATCATTTTGTGTGATATAAATAAAAAGGATATCCCTATTTTTGTTTCGATTCCAATAATTTTTGTAAAAGTGCTTCGAAATAGAAATTGAAATGATTATTGCTGTTGCCTTATTTTGTTTTTATTGTCCTTTCTTTCGATCCGTTGGAGCTACTTTAGTCTATGAGAAATTTCCAAATATATACGAAAGTCTAAATATACTGAAAGAAAGATCTATGATATAATATATAAAAGTAAATATGGGGATGTATGGTAGATTATAAAAGAGGATATAAATGACAGGCTTTATTGAAAGGGCATAAAAGCAGCGAATAAAGAGAGAAAGGCATTCTAGCAATTTATGCAGATACTTGTAGATCATCTAATAAAGGGGGTGTAATGCAAAACCGGTTGAAATAATAAATTGCTAGAAGTTAGCCAAAGAAGAAGTGAATAAATTTATTTTTTTATGGCTTTTCATCTATAAAAAGGTTTTGAGGAGGGAAACAATGAGTAATTTTCCAGATGCAAAAATACTTGATATTGACCTTACAAGCGGGCAAACGCGTATCCGCACCCTGCCGGGTGAGACATACCGCCTATACCCGGGAGGATCTGCATTGGGGATGTACCTGCTTCTTCAAGAAATGAAACCGGGAGTCGATCCATTCTCCCCGGAAAATCTGCTGATCTTTTCCGTATCCCCACTTACCGGACTTCCCGTCAGCGGTCAGAGCCGGATGGTCGTAACCACCAAAAGCCCCCTGACAGGTACTGCAGGCGACAGCCAGGCAGGCGGATTCATGCCGGTGCATATCAAAGGAAACGGATATGATTCCATCATCATCAGAGGGAAAGCACAAAAACCCGTCTATATCTACATCGATGGAGAAAATGTCCAAATTCGGGATGCCCAAAATGCATGGGGGAAAGTTACCGGAGAAGCAGAAAAAATCATCAAAGAAGATCTAGGAGAAGAAAGGGTCGAAATCGCACAAATCGGACCTGCAGGAGAAAAACTCGTACGCTATGCTTGCATTTTAAACATGTGTAACCGTGCCAACGGAAGAAACGGCACCGGAGCTGTCATGGGTTCTAAAAACCTAAAAGCTCTTGTCGTCAAAAAAACAAAACCGATCAAACCGGTGGATCCGGAAGGATTCAAAACCTTTACCCAAAACGTCATCCAGCGGATCAAAGCCAACCCAAACATCGAAGGTCTGGGCGAACATGGAACCGATGGCGAACTCGAAGGTACCAACAGCGAAGGATACCTCATCACAAACAACTGGCAGAAAGGATACTTCCCAGCTGCGAAAAAAATCACCGGAGAGACAATGACCGAAACCATCCTCATCGGCAGAGAAACCTGTCATGCCTGTGCGATTCGATGCAAACGCATCGTAGAAGTTCCCGGTGTAGTTGACCCCTTCTACGGAGGGCCTGAATACGAAACCTGTGCGACATTTGGTTCCTATTGCGGAAACGAATCCCTAGAGACGATCGCTCTGGCAAACCAACTATGCAATATGTATGGACTTGATACCATCTCTTGCGGAGCAACCATCGCCTTTGCAATGGAATGCTACGAAAAAGGAATCCTAACCGATAAAGATACCGAAGGACTCAAAGTCGAATTTGGAAACCAAGAAGTCATCCCGATCCTCATCGAAAAGATTGCCAAACGCGAAGGAATCGGAGACCTATTGGCAGAAGGAAGTTACCGTGCAGCACAAAAAATAGGACCGCAAGCCGTCCCATTGAGCATGAGCGTAAAAGGTCAAGAAATGCCGGCGCACATGCCTCAATTCAAACAAAGCCTCGCTGTCATCTACGCCGTCAACCCATTTGGAGCAGACCATCAATCCAGCGAACACGACCTATTCCTCATGCTGCCACCGGATACAGAGGAAAGAAAATGGCTCGGACAGCTCGGCTGCAACATCAGCTATGACAAATACGAAACACTTGATGATGGAAAAGCTGCATTTGCATTTACCACCCAAAAATTCCTCTCCATCCTCGATACACTCTGCCTGTGCCAATTTGCGTGGGGACCGGCATGGCAACTATACGGACCGAGCGATCTGGAACCGT
>JAMNXX010000141.1 GCA_023623095.1 Bacillota bacterium
AAATACTTAAATGCTGATGGAGTCGTTTATTTTAACCATTGGGGCTGTAAGAAAACCCTAGGAGGCGCAGGGATAACGAAAAAAATTCTTGAAGAAAGCGGAATCCCTGTATTGGTTTTAGATGGTGATGGCTGTGACAGAGAGAATATCAATGATGGGCAGATGAAGACACGCCTGCAGGCCTTTTTAGAGATGTTGGGGGGTAAAAAATGAAATATGTTTGTAAATATACACCGATTGAATTATTGGCAGGCTTTGATATAAAAACGGAGTTATTGAATCCCACCGCTGAAAATTATGAATTAAGTGATCAATATATCCATAGCAATGTGTGTAGTTATTCACGCGCCATCATTGAAGAAAGATTAAGGGATTGTCGCGAACCTATCATTTTGACTTCATGTTGCGACTCGATTGAAAGAGCGGGTGACGTACTCAAGCATTTAGGGCAAAAAGTCTATCTTTTGAATTTGCCTCATGGTAATGGCAACTGCTGCGGCAGGCTCTTGTATAAAAAAGAGCTGCTAAAATTGATAGAGGATCTCCATAAAACATTGAATAAAAAATTTGATGTAGAAAAATTCTACGATTCTTTTGATTCCAAATTGGAAGATATTTCAGGTCCATATGTTTCCGTCATGGGAGCAAGGGTTCCTTCGGATTTGTTGGAGTTGATTAAAAATGAATCTCCTCTTCCTATAAAAAATAATACCTGTACCGGAATTCGTTCCGTAGCAAAACCACCTAAATCAGAGGACATCGAAGAATTGATGACTTGGTATTCGGATGCATTATTGTCTCAAATCCCATGCATTCGGATGAACGATATCTCAAAGAGACGGGATTTCATTGAAGATCCTAATTTATGCGGAATCATATACAACACAGTAAATTTTTGTGATTTTTACACTTTCGAATATTCCAAACTGAAATCAACCCTAAAGGTTCCCATTTTGAAAATAGAAACGGATTATACTTTGCTTGCAAGGGAGCAGATCAAGACAAGGCTCGGTGCTTTTTATGAAAACTTAATTGCAAAACCGAAAAAGAATAAAAGAAAGATTCCAACATCCTATGCCTATTATGCCGGCATCGATATTGGTTCCACATCAACAAATGCTGTCATTATTGATGCTAAAAAGGATATCATATCCTTTGCCATCGTTCCTACCGGAGTCAAGGTCGCCAAAAGCGCTCAAAAAGCATTGGATGAAGCTTTAAAAAAAGGCGGCCTTGAAATGGAGGATATCAGCAAAATCGTTACCACCGGCTATGGTAGAGCAAGAATTGATTTTAGAACAAATGACGTTACAGAAATTACCTGCCATGCAAAAGGTGCATATTTCCTCAATCCCAACGTCAGAACAATCATCGATATCGGCGGTCAGGACAGCAAAGTGATAAGACTCGATGAAAAGGGAAATGTGATTGATTTTGTCATGAACGATAAATGTGCAGCCGGTACAGGTCGTTTTATTGAAATGATGGCTCAATCGTTGCAATTGAGTCTTGAAGAGATGGGCACATACGGATTAAAGTGGAACGAGGATATCGCTATTTCAAGTATGTGTTCGGTGTTTGCACAATCGGAAGTGGTGTCCTTGATCGCTTCTGATAAAAAATTAGAAGATATCGTTCACGGCATTAACAATTCAATCGCTTCTAAGGTGATTTCATTAGGGAAACGAGGAAAACTTGAAAAAGAATTTATGATGACCGGCGGTGTGGCAAGAAATATCGGAGTGGTCCGGGCAATGGAAGAAAAGCTGGATACAAAAATCATCGTTCCAAAAGAGCCGGATATATGCGGAGCGTTAGGTGCGGCGCTTATCGCTTCTGAAGATTTCCTCTATCAGGACTGCTAAAAATTACAAACGCAAAATCAGGTTCAGGGGCATATGAGGGAATTATCGTATTCCCATCAGCACCCGTCACCACTTGAAAAGTACCGCCGCTTATCTTTATAATATTTACTGACTTAAAATAAATTAAAATGGGTAATTTAGACCTGGTTTATGTATGATATTTAGAAAGGCATGATGTTATGGACTTGCAAAAGCTGCTTGGTTATACGCGTAGAGCAATTGATGATTATAAAATGATTGACGATGGGGATAAAATTGCTATTGGAATCTCCGGTGGCAAGGACAGTTTAACGCTATTATATGCTCTATCTCATTTGCGGAATTTCTATCCAAAAAAATTTGATATGGAAGCAATAACTATAAGCATGGGCTTTAAAGATATGGATTTTTCAGCAGTTGAGAAACTTTGCAAAAAGCTTGGTGTTAATTATACAATAATAGAAACAAAAATAGCTGACGTTATTTTTTCGCAGCGAAAAGAGGCAACCCCCTGCTCTCTCTGCGCCAAGATGCGCAAAGGTGCATTTAATAAAAAAGTAAAGGAACTTGGCTGCAATAAAGAAGCATATGCCCATCATTATGATGATGTCATAGAAACCATGATGATGTCCTTGATTTATGAAGGAAGATTCTACTGCTTTTCTCCTGTCACATATCTTGACAGAACCGACATAACCCTAATCAGACCGCTCATATATGTACGAGAGGAAGACATAAAGGGTTTCCGCAATGCATATAACCTGCCAGTGGTTAAAAATCTGTGTCCAGTTGATGGTTATACGAAACGCCAATATGTAAAGGAATTAATAGAATCCATAGAATTTGAAACTCCTGGACTTAAAAAACGGCTTTTCCATGCTATTCAGACAAGCAATATACCAGGTTGGAATAAGTCAGAGTAGGCATTATCAGCTTTTCTATTTCTCCAACCTTGACACCAATGTTATGCACTCCACATGAGTCGAGTTAATGGAACTGATGGCTACGGGCTATTTTTATAGTATTTGTTCGTGAGAACATGTCAATAGGATTTTCGGTGATTTTTGAAAAATCGCCGTTCGCAGGAACATATCAACCTGTTTAACATAACAGCTTTCAACAACTCTGTCAGTTCACAATCTGTTCCAGTTTTTTTAACATCCGAATCAAATATCCATTATTCAATTGTATCAAAATATTGCTGTTCAACATCAATGTCGAAAACTTTTTCCAGTTTAATTCGAATTAACGGCTCTTGATGGACATATTGATCTAATTCACTCAACTTCAATCTTTCAGCCCCAAAAACTCAATTTGCTTGCTTTATGTTAATACTTCTATTTTCATAATCATTTGGTAATACTCAATTATTTTTGCCAGTCTTAGACTTTTTTCGTCCTTCACCACAAATTCTGAAATCACACTTCTCATAACAGCGTATTGCTCTCAAATTACTTTTTCGAACATTGAGGCGATCATATCAAATAATCAGTCAAATCTGTATCATTTAGCATAACATTATAAATATTTTCATCAAAACTTATTACATCTCTTAGAACAATCATAAACTATCCCTTTCAAATAAATTAAAAATACACCCTTGATATTGCCTATGCCCATATTACTCATATTCTTTTCTTTCATGCCTCCACTTTTTAAATAATTCTTCTTCATGAATCAGTGCTTCATAAGGTGGTTGGAGAAAATCAATAATTAGTTTGACAACATCGGTAAAGCTTAATTTAAATTGTAGAATTTTTTTGCAAAAGTTATCCCATCTTCTTAAAATAATAAGGTCATCGGCCAACCTGGAAATAATAGTTACAGAGTCTTTTTCATATGGTGTTCCCCGGTTGGTGAGAGTTTCATAAATAGCTTCCTGCAACTTTCTTCCATCAAAATCAAAGGTCGTTGCCAAATAATATATATCAAAAAAGTCTTTCATTCTGCTGGTAGCTTCCATTAATGATATAATAGCATCTAATTTTTCTGCCACAGTAGATTCCAATGAATAAGTAAAAATCATAGGTTTTTCAAATTCCGGAAGTATTACCGGCAAAGTTCGTTCAACCGGCGAAGGTACTACAACATCTCCAACCCCAAAATCTATATTAAAGGGGATCTTAACCCTTCCAATAAAACCCATGAGGTAAATTCTTATTCCATGGTACTTCCTTATCTCTCTGATAGATTCTAACTTTCTAATCTCGAACTGTATAAAATCATTTTTGCCAGGCGAAGAAATGATTTGTTTAACAAGCTTCTCCACTGCTTCTATATCATTTAGGGTAATTTCTTAAAAGATAATCTGAATCCACTGTTGCCTTGAGGAAAACCCACTGATTGAATATAACAGATAACCGCCTTTAAGTATAACTTTGTCTTTAAAAGCACTTACTGAAAGCCTTCGAATAAACTCCTCCTGGCAAAATAAATTTAAAAGCTGTTGTAATGGAATGCCCTGTTTTTTTGATTTATTTTTTAACCTTGCTATAATTGAAGCTTCAATATTTCCCATTACAACCACATCCCT
>JAMNXX010000085.1 GCA_023623095.1 Bacillota bacterium
CAATCGGTTGAAAAAGCAGTCACAGATTATATCCAATTGGAAAGACCCTCTGATGAATCGGTTCCTGCAGAAGATAAAGATGCTCTTTTTCTTTCTTTACAAAAAAGACGTATGACTGAAAGAGCAATTCGGCAACTCGTAAAAAAATATTCTGCTTTGGCGTTAGGAACAAGTCCAGAGAACGGATATAGTCCTCATAAATTACGAGCCACTGCTGCCACCTCCTTGATTCAATATGGTTTTTCGATTTATGATGTACAAAACTTATTGGATCATGATAATGTAACGACAACTCAACTCTATGCTGCACATAAAAAGAACGTTAAACGTGAGATTGTTAATCAATTCGAATGGTTAGAGGAATACAGCCAAACAAAAAAGTAGCTCTTATAAGTCGAGCTACTTTGTGTTTTATATGAGGCTTGGCTGCGCAAGATCATAACGAAATCCTCTAACTAAATTTTTTATTGAGTCGGTATTTTAATCATTTGCCCTGGATAGATATTTAAAGTATCTAAATGGTTGATTTCACAAATTTCAAATACGATCTTTCGAACATCTTTGTTCGAATTACCAAATTTTCTAGCTAAATCCCATAATGTATCTCCAGGTTTTATGTATATTTCTACATACTTTTCTTTATTTTCTTCTCCTAACTCTTTCGCAATACCAGGCCTAAAAAACATATTAAAGCCTAATAGTAAAAGTAAACAAAATATAATGAAAAAAAATCTTAACCTTGATTTATTAGAAACATGAAATTTGAATCGTTTCATTTTTTACCTCCCCAAACATATGTTCTGATTGATTCTATTGTACCAAAACATACGTTCGGTGTAAAGGGTTTTATCTATTTTTTCGAACAAATGTTTGATGCTGGAAAAATTTTATGTTATAATGATAAAAAACATTGCGAGGTGCTTTCATGATGTATGACATTACAGAACAACAAAAAAAAATATTAAATTATATTCAGAAAGAAGTCAATACAAAAGGCTATCCTCCTTCTGTGCGGGAAATATGCAGCGCCGTTGGCTTAAAATCAACTTCCAGCGTACATGCTCATTTAGAAAAGCTTGAAAAAAACGGCTATATTCGTCGTGATCCTACAAAACCACGGGCAATTGAAATATTAAACCAAAATAATGATGATATCCTTAAGCATCATAATAAAGAAGTCGCTTCCATACCAGTTGTAGGTAAAGTTGCTGCGGGTCAACCGATTCTTGCTGTGGAAAATATCGAGGATACATTCCCTGTTCCGGTAGATTTTCTCGACAACAGCAACTATTTTATGCTTCAAGTAAAAGGAGATAGCATGATCCAAGCAGGAATTTTAGATGGAGATTATGTGCTCGTCAGGCAACAACAATCTGCAAATAATGGAGATATTGTCGTAGCACTCTTGGACGATGAAGCAACCGTTAAAACATTTTACAAAGAAAAAGATATCATTCGGTTGCAGCCTGAGAATCCTAATCTATCTCCGATCTTTTCAAAAGAAGTTATCATACTCGGAAAAGTAAAAGGCGTATTTCGAAAATTATAAGAAAAAACAGCCGTTTTTGTTAACATAATATTTTTATGTAAACAAATAATCGGCTGTTTTCATTCTTCCTACGCTTCACATGTATTTCTTCTTCACAAAACACCCTTTTTCTTCATATGCTGTAATGCTTTCAATACCCCCATTTTCGAGTGCTCATATGTTAAACCGCCTTGAAAATAGACAATATAGGGTTCTTTAATCGGGGCATCTGCACTCAGTTCAATAGAAGAACCTTGTACAAAAGCTCCTGCAGCCATAACAACTGGACTTTCATAACCAGGCATTTCCCAAGGTTCAGGAGTTACAAAAGAATCAACAGGAGCTGCGGCCTGTATTCCTTGACAAAATGCAACTACGGCTTCAGCACTCCCTAATTGAATCGATTGAATAATATCACTCCTAGCATCATTATGCCTTGGACAAACTTCATATCCTAATTTTTCAAAGATCTTCGCACAAAAAATTGCACCTTTTATAGCGCCACTTACTGTCTGGGGGGCTATGAATAAGCCTTGCAACATGCTCCGAGTAAGTCCAAAAGTTAATCCGCATTCCTTACCGATTGATGGAGACGTCATTCGATAGGAAATCAACTGAATCAGATCTTCTCTTCCTACAATATAGCCTCCTGTTAATGCGAGACCCCCTCCCGGATTCTTAATCAGTGAACCGGCCATTACATCGACCCCTACTTCTGTCGGTTCTACCGTATCCAAAAATTCTCCATAGCAATTATCCACCATGCATATCAGATTTGGTTGGACTGCTTTTGCAGTTTCTACAATGGATTGGATATCTTTGATAGTGAGCGCTTTTCTCCAACTATATCCAGTTGATCTTTGAATACATACCATTTTTGTCTTTGGAGTTATCTCTTTAGACAATCTTTCTAAATCAGGCTGTCCATCTTCCTTTAATTCAACCTGTTTATAATGAACTCCAAATTCTTTTAAGGAACCCTTATTTTCTCCACGAATGCCGATAACTTCTTCAAGGGTATCATAAGGTTTTCCAGTAGCATAAATCAGTTCATCTCCAGGTCTCAATATTCCCGTAAGGCACAGAGTCAAAGCATGTGTGCCGCTGACGATAGTTGGTCGCACAATGGCGTCGTCTGTTTTAAAAAGTTTTGCGTATACTTGTTCAATAGCATCTCTTCCCATATCATTATAACCATATCCTGTAGTCCATCCAAAATGGGTATCGCTTATTCTGGAATCTTGCATAACATTTAAAACTTTATATTGGTTAAACTCTTTGATTTGATCAACTTTTAGGAATTCTTCCTGAATTTCATTTTCTGTTTCCTCGGCCAAGTCCAATATCGCATCATCAATTTCCATGAAATCTTTCAAAAATATTCTCGTTTTTGAAGTCATAATATCACCATCCAATTATTCCTCCTGTTTTTGAGCGGCTTCATTTGCATGAAATGAAATCATTTTTGAAGGTGTTATCGTAGAAATCGCATGTTTATAAATCAAATTTTGCTTTCCGTCTCCTTCTAATACAATTGTATAGTTATCAAATCCCTTCACAACTCCTTTTAGTTGAAATCCATTAATTAAATATATCGTTATAGGAAGACGCTCCTTTCTTACCTGATTTAGGAAAAAATCCTGAAGATTGATCGTGGTTTTCATAAATACCCCTCCCAAAAAATTAAATGAAAAATAAAATGGCTTTCCTTTTCTAGTATATTCTATAAAAGCTATAGTTTTCCTTCAATGCATTTTAGAATATCTGCAACTGCATCTTCTATTGAAATATATTTTGTTAAATTAAACCATTCGATTTGGTCATATCGTTTAAACCAAGTAATTTGTCTTTTAGCATAATGTCTTGTGTTCCTTTTTAAAATTCTTATTGCTTCTTCCAAATCATATAAACCTTTCAAATATCTGATAATCTCCTTATATCCCAACCCTTTCATTGATATATCATCTTCTTCCAGACCCATATTCATTAACTCTTTTACTTCATCAATTAATCCTTTTTCAATAAGTTTATCCACACGCTTATTGATCCGATCATAAAGCTCTTCCCGATCACGAGTAAGACCAATCATGAGATAGTTGTATTCTTTATTTTCAATAAGATCTTTTTTGAAATCTTTTATTTTTTTATTGTCTGATTGGAGGACTTCAATTGCTCGGATAACCCGCTTCACATTATTCGGATGAATCCTTGAAGCAACTTCTTTATTTAATTCCTGCAATTTCCCATACAGATATTCGCTTCCATATATTTCGGCTTCCTTTTGCAGCTTTTGTCTCAATTTCCAATCAGGCTCAGTTTCTGCAAAGTCCATTTTATAGATAAGCGAATTGATATATAGTCCTGTTCCCCCTACTATGATTGGTAATTTATTTTTTCCTAAAATGATATCGATATATTTTTTTGCTTTCTCTTGAAACTGTGCTGCAGAAAAAGATTCCCTCGGATCAATATCCCCCATTAAATAATGAGGGATATTTTGCCTTTCCCTCTCTGTGGGTTTTGCGCTCCCAATATCCATCTTCTTATATACTTGCATTGAATCCGCTGAAATAATTTCTCCATTTAACTTTTTAGCGATGTGAATAGATATTTCTGTTTTTCCAACCGCAGTAGGTCCGACAATGATTAAGAGAGATTTTCTCATTTTTCATCTTCCTTTTTTTATATTCTCCTAAATCTCTTTTCGATCTCTTTTTTCGTAATCGATAGAATAATCGGTCTCCCGTGCGGACATGTGAATGGATTAGGAGAAAGAGCAAGCTGTTTCATCAATTGATCGATTTCTTCTTTTGCCAGTCTGTCTTTTGCCTTCACTGCA
>JAMNXX010000172.1 GCA_023623095.1 Bacillota bacterium
GAATGATATGCAGCCCTTTTTTGTCTCCCGGGATGATACAGCGGTCGATGGCTATTTTTGAAAGATAAGGGGTTGCTATATTGACCAGTGCAACGATCCCCATCGCGATCACCGCTAAAAAAAAGCGTTCTTAAATAGGGTTTTAAATATTCTAAAAAAAATTTCACGATCCTTTTATCCATATGGCGAAAGCGGTATTCTTCTTTATTTTCATTCCTCATGCGTCCCATTAACCCGCTATGCATGGACATTTTTATCCATCTCCCTTTTATCCGGACTTGCATTTCCATATTGCTCCCTGCTTACCTGCATCCTATATATTTCTCGATAAAGTCCCGGTTTTTCAAGAAGCTCCTCATGATTCCCATATTGCTTGATTTGTCCTTTATCCATAACGAGAATTCGATCGGCATTTTTCAGTGTCCAAAGTCGGTGTGCAATGATAAAGACCGTCCGATTTTTACACAAACGTTACAATGCCTTTTGTATTTTTTCATCCGTTTCCGAATCAACGCTGGATGTGGGTTCATCAAGGATCAGAATTTTGGGATTTATCAAAAGGGTTCGCGCAATCGATATCCTCTGTCTTTGCCCTCCTGAAAGATTGACACCCCTTTCCCCTATAACCGTCTCATAATTTTTTGGAAGGCTCATAATATAATCATCGATTTCCGCTGCCTTTGCTGCTTCTCTGATCTCTTCCAAGGAAGCTTCAGGTTTTCCGAAAGCAATATTTTCTTTTATCGTCAGATTAAATAAAAACGTATGTTGCAGCACGATCCCGATGTGCTGCCGCAAACTTTCGATAGTAAATTCTTTGATCGGCCTTTTGTCGATCGTGATTTGACCGCCGTCCACATCATAAAATCTCGGAAGAAGATGAATCAGAGTCGATTTTCCGGAACCTGTAGGGCCAACGATAGCAATGGTTTCACCTGGATTTACAGAAAAATTGATATTTTTCAAAACAGGCATTTTTTTATCATATGAAAAAGATACATTTTCGTATTGAACTTCCCCTCTGATCTGAGGAACGGTTACGGCTCCGGGTTCATCTTTAATCTCAGATCTTGCATCCAATATCTCAAATATTCGCTCTGCTGCGGCTGCAGCCGACAAAAACTGGTTGACGAGCATCCCTGTCTGACGAACAGGCCGTATCATCATCCCGATATATGTACTAAATCCCACAAGTGTACCCAGCGTGATCTTTTCGTTGATAACCTGTATCCCGCCGTACCATATGATCAACCCGGTACTGATGCCGATCAGCACAAAAACATAGGGCATCCAGAAAGAAGAAATGCGCCCTGCTTCCAGATTGATATTCTGATATTTTTTATTGATCATCTCAAATGCTTCTACGGTACTCTTTTCTCTTCCAAAAACCTTAATTAACTGAATGCCTTGGATCTGCTCCTGAATATACTCTGTCAATTTTCCCAAAGTACGCCGCGTTTTCCTAAAAGCAGGCCGGACTTTGAATGCATATATAGAAATCCCCAGCACAATAAATGGAAGTACCATGATATAAAATAATGCAAGCTCTAAACTCCAACGCAACAAAACGATCAAAATCCCAATGATAAATAAACTGTTGTTGATAATATACAGCGAAGCAAAACCAAAATACGCTTGCAATGTCTCGGCATCTGCAGTAATTCTCGATAGAATATCTCCGGTGGGGGATTTATCAAAAAATGAGAAAGGCATTTCCAGAAGATGTTCATATGCCTGTTGTCGTATTTTGTATACAACTTTCTGTCCTCTCGTCTCTGCAAGATATCGATTGAGAAAATCAATACTTCCCTGCAACATTGCAATTCCTACCATCGCAAGCGCAATCAGCGAAAGATATTTAATGTTTTCAGGAAAGAGATAACGATCGAGTGCAATTTTTACAAACCATGCAGGGGCAAGGCTCAACAACGTGGAAAAAATGAATCCAATTAAAACCAGCAATACGGAAAATTTATATTCCAGCAAATACCCCGAAAGTCTTTTGAGTATCGTAAAAAGACTTCCTCTCGGCCTATTTTTTAATTTTTCTTCTTTTTTCATGGATACACCTACTTCCATGAGAGCAAAATCATCTTTTTTTCCTTGATATCATCATAACATAACGATAAGCAAATCAAAAGAAAATTGGAACGATTATTGCACTAGAATCATAGTTGTCGTTAGTTTTTAAAAGTTTACTTGCCCCAGAAGTTCTTGCAAGATATTATGAAAAATATTCAAATGCTTGGTTGAATGGCTATACGGGAAACATTGCTTTTTAAAAAAGCAGCTTATCAAAGATCGTATTTTTTAATCTTTATCCATATAGGGAAGGATGGTTTTGATGAGCTTTTGAAACAATTTTAATTCTTTAGGCGAACACTTGTTAAGCAATTGATTGATTTCTTTGTGTTGACTCCCGTCTCCTGCTTCATAAATACCGCTGTTCTCACAAAAAGCATCGTCACATGGAGCGGACTTTCCGAAAATAAGGTAGTCCAAAGATATATGGAAACAGTTTGCGATCTTCACCAATGCGGGCAGGCTCATTTGCCTTTCTCCTCGTTCCAACTGCCCGATATAGTAATCGGAAAGCCCGATAATTTCTGCAAACTCTTCACGTGAAAGTCCAAATCTTTCCCTTTCCTTCCGGATTCTTTGTCCGATTTCTTTATGGTTAACTTTTCGACAGCCCTTCATTGCATTCACTCTCCTATCGCTAAATACTTTATCGAAATTTGCAGAATATCTTAATTTGCAAATTGCATATATTTAATGTTTGCAGTTTGCAAATGTTTCCTGTAAAATAGGAATCAAAATAATTATTAAATGAGGTGAAGAAAATGAATGAAAAACAAAAAATAGAAATGATCAAAAATATTCTTTATAATGCAATCGCAATGAATGTCGATAAAAAAATTATCTTGAAAATAAGCCAACAATTAGATGAATATATTATCAGATATTATCGGCAAAATAAGGATTCAAATAATACTGTGTCAAACAAAAAAGATATTTATAATATACGTTGAAACTGCCCATATCTATAACCCAATTCAAAGGATAATATTGACAATGTGGATGCATTGTTTTATAATTATTCTGAAAATTAAAATAACTTAAAGGGGGCTGCTCTGCTTTGAAAAAAATAAGTATTTTTATTTGTTTGTTGTTATTCCTTTCTTCATTTGGAATCGCTTCGGCAGAAACACAGGAAATGCCTCATGTAATTCCTTATCCGGAAGGATATGATACAGAAAGTTCCGGCGCTTCTTCCTACCAAAATATAGGTGACCATGAAGACTCCATCTATTTTGCCCATCCGGATTTCTACAACATGGAATCAAACGAAACCCTAACCATACTGAAAAACTTTAGAACGTATCAGCAAACAACGGAATGGTCCTGCGGTCCTGCATCTGCTCTGATGGTTTTATACCATTATGGAGTCGAAGACTGGGAAGAACTGGAGATCGCTGAAATCATGGATGCCCACAAAGATCTAAATGGAAACAACACGGAGGAACCCGGCGTCGCCAATGAGCGGGGAGAATGGGGAACCTCCACAGACCGAATGATTCAATTCTTTGACTACATCGAATGGGAGGTACAATCAAGCCTCACAGAAGGAGTTCTTGAAGGCGGACTAACTTTTGATGATCCCCTTGACTTCCAAAATTGGGCTATCGAAAACTTAAAGAACAATACTCCGATTATGATTGAAGACTGCGATTGGGGTGGGCACTGGAAAGTTCTTATCGGATATGATACGATGGGGACCGAAGATTTCGGCGATGATGTATTGATATTTGCAGATCCATACGATACAAGCGATCACCTGCAAGATGGATATTTTATCGTCCCTGCAGAAAGATTTTTCTACATGTGGTATGATGACCGCGTCCTTCCTGAAGATCAATCGGATCAACAATGGATTATTGCAAAACCAAAACAATAATCGAAATCGATAAACATAATTCTTCTTTTGAAATACGGATAAGGATATTATCGGAAAAATAAAAGATTCAAATGCGCATATTAAACAAAAAACAAATCCCTTCAGGATCCCCTAGGATTTTAAAAATTTTAGGGGATTCTTTTTTTATTACTTTCCATTTGAACAAATTCGAACCACAATAAATATCTAATGAGAAGTGATAAGATCATTTGCTAAAAATAAAAATCTCTCAAAAGGAAATGAAACACCAGCACCGTAAAAGCACAAAGGATTCCTTTTCAGTTCTGCATTTATATTATATAATAATAGTTTAGAATGAATTTAGCAGTTTCTATATGAGAAAGGAAGGTTGGAGCAAATATGGCTTCAGAGTTTATG
>JAMNXX010000164.1 GCA_023623095.1 Bacillota bacterium
GGTGTTCCGGTACTGGGGAACCGCTACGATATCCGTAAGATCAGTATCCAGGAGAAAATCGATGAAATCATTATTGCGATTCCTTCTTCTTCCAAAAAGGAGATCCGCCAAATTGTAGAGGAATGCAGCCGCACAAAATGCAAGCTGAAGATCGTGCCCGGAATTTATGAGCTGATCGATGGGAAGGTAAGCATCAAGCAGATCCGGGATGTGCAGATCGAAGACTTATTGGGAAGGGATCCGGTTTCTGTGGATCTGGAAGAGATGAGCGGGTGTATCAAGGATAAAGTTGTTTTGGTGACGGGAGGCGGAGGCTCCATCGGCTCTGAACTGTGCAGGCAGATCGCTACGCTGAAGCCTCGGAAGCTATTGATTGTCGATATCTATGAGAACAATGCCTATGATATTCAAAACGAACTGATTCGAAAGGATCCGCAGCTAGATTTGAGCGTATTGATCGGATCCGTTCGGGATCGGGGTCGGATGGAGGATATTATCAGCAGCTACCGTCCGGAGGTCGTTTTTCATGCGGCAGCCCATAAGCATGTGCCTTTGATGGAGGAAAGCCCCAAAGAGGCGATCAAGAACAATGTTTTTGGTACTTTGAATGTGGCAGAATTGTCGGAACGCTACCATGTGAAGAAATTTGTCTTGATTTCAACCGATAAAGCAGTCAATCCTACCAATGTGATGGGGGCAACGAAACGAATCGCAGAGATGATTGTACAAGCTCTTGATAAATACAGCAAGACGGAGTTTGTAGCGGTGCGGTTCGGCAATGTGCTGGGAAGCAATGGCAGCGTGGTTCCGCTTTTTAAAAAACAGATTGCCCAGGGAGGGCCTGTAACGGTGACTCACCCGGAAGTGACGCGCTATTTTATGACGATACCGGAAGCGGTGCAGCTGGTGATTCAGGCGGCGGCGATGGCGAAAGGCGGAGAGATTTTCGTTTTGGATATGGGAGAGCCGGTAAAGATATTGGATCTGGCGGAAAATTTGATCCGGCTGTCGGGATTTGAACCGTATAAGGATATCGACATTGAGATTACCGGGCTGAGGCCTGGAGAGAAGCTGTATGAGGAGCTGCTGATGAGCGAGGAAGGGCTTCGGGCGACGAAGCATGATAAAATATTTATAAGCCAGCCGATAGCGATTGATTATAAGGTGCTGAAATCAGAGCTGAACCACTTAAGAAAGATCCTTTTCGATGAAAATGCCGATCTAAAGGATTATATTGAGCATATGGTCCCTACATACAAGCGGACAACAGGTTAAAATGATTCCCCTCTACTGTGGGAGGCTGCTGAAAAGGTATTTTTGGCGTCTTTCCCAATCGGAGGGGTTTTTCTATATATAGGGGAGCTTGAAAATATTTTTCAAACAGGTATAGTTGAAATCAAAGAAGTATATGAATAGTAGGATGAGAGATTGTATGAGCAGAATGGAATCATCACGAATCTGAAAGGTTGGGGGAGATGATGAAAATGAAGATTCGTAAAGCGGTAATTCCTGCAGCAGGATTGGGAACGAGATTTTTGCCGGCAACAAAAGCGCAGCCGAAGGAGATGCTGCCGATCGTAGATAAACCGGCAATTCAGTATATTGTGGAGGAAGCGATTGCATCGGGGATTGAAGATATTTTGATCATTACGGGAAGAAATAAAAAGGCCCTGGAGGATCATTTTGATCGTTCCGTAGAATTGGAATTGGAGCTGGAAAAGAAGGGTAAGCTAGAAATGTTGGAGCAGGTTCAGGAGATTGCAAATATGGCTGATATCCATTATGTTCGCCAAAAAAATCCAAAAGGGCTGGGACATGCGATTTGCTGCGCAAAGACATTCGTTGGGAATGAACCCTTTGCAGTGCTTCTGGGAGATGATATCGTGGATGCGCCTATGCCATGCCTCAAGCAGCTGATGGAAGCTTTTGAGAGGTATCAGGGGACGATTCTCGGTGTTCAGCCTGTTCCTCAAAAAGATATTCCCAAATACGGGATCATCGACGGGGAAAGCATCGCAGAAAATCTTTATCAGGTAAAGGACATGATCGAGAAGCCTTCTGCAGAGGAGGCGCCTTCCAATATCGCGGTATTGGGGCGGTATATTATCATGCCAGAGATTTTTGATATTTTGGAGGATTTGCCGCCGGGAGCGGGCGGAGAGATTCAGCTGACCGACGGGTTGAGAGAGCTGATCAGGCAGCAGCCTATCTATGCATATACATTTGAGGGAAGGCGGTATGATGTGGGAAGCAAGATAGGGTTTTTGGAGGCGACAGTAGAGTTTGCCCTGAAGCGGGAAGATACCCGGGAAGATTTTCAAAAATATTTGTTGAATTTGATGCAGGAAGGTTTTCTGAAAGAACTATCCAAAGAAGCTGCTCTGGGCATGGAGACAGATGCGTAAAGATGATAGGGAAAGATTTTAAGAAGGAGAAAAGAATAGGCGAAAGGAGATAGACTACCGAGAGAGAGGAGTTGTGGAAGTGGGATATAGAGAAAAATATTTAAAGTGGCTGAACAGTCCGTACATAGATGCAGCTACGAAAGAGGAGCTGAAGAAGATTCAGGGGGATGAGAAGGAAATTGAGGATCGGTTTTATAAAGATTTGGAGTTTGGAACCGGAGGGATGCGAGGAATTATCGGTGCCGGCAGCAATCGCATCAACCGTTATACGATCCGGAAAGCGACCCAGGGGTTTGCCCAGTATCTGCGAAGGGCTGCAAAAGATGCGGAACAAAGGGGTGTGGTGATCGCTTATGATTCGAGGCATCAATCTCCTGATTTTGCGAAGGAGGTAGCATTGGTGCTGTGCGGAAATGGATTTCAGGCCTATTTGTTTGAATCGCTGCGAACGACTCCGGAGCTGTCTTTTGCAGTGCGGGAACTGAATTGCGCAGGGGGCATTATGATCACGGCAAGCCACAATCCTCCGGAATACAACGGTTATAAGGTGTATGGGGAAGATGGCGGCCAGATCGTGCCCCGCTTTGCAGAAAAGATCATCCAGGAAATCGGTGCAGTGCAGGATTTGAGCAGCGTCGCTTATATGGAGGAGGCAGAAGCCCGCCGGCAGGGACTGCTTCGCAGGATTGGAGAGGAGATCGACCGAGTCTACATCCAGCGGGTGAAGGATCTGGCCTTTCGCAAGGAACTCATCAAGCAGGTGGGAGAGGACTTGCAGATCGTCTACACGCCCCTTCATGGAACCGGAACGATGCCGGTGCAGCGGGTTTTAAGGGAGCTCGGTTTTCAAAATGTGACGATCGTGCCGGAGCAGGCAAAGCCGGATCCGGATTTTTCCACTGTCCGTTCGCCGAATCCCGAAGACCCGGAGGCTTTTGAATTGGCGCTGAAACTGGCGGAAGAAGTTGATGCGGATATCGTTATCGCCACAGATCCGGACTGCGACCGGGTAGGGGCTTTTGTCTGGGACAAGGAAGGGAGACCGCGGCTCCTTACGGGAAATCAGACGGGTGCATTGCTCATGGATTACATCCTTTCAACGATGCAGGAGCAGAAAATGCTCCCCAAAAATGGAGCGGTGATCAAAACCATCGTAACGAGCGAGCTGGGTGCGGAGATCGCTCAACATTACGGAGTCGATATTTTGAATACGCTTACCGGGTTTAAGTTTATCGCAGAGAAGATGAAAGAATTTGAGGAAACAGGGGAGAAACAGTTTCTATTTGGATATGAGGAAAGTTACGGCTATTTGGCAGGCACTTTTGTTCGGGATAAGGATGCGGTGATTGCCACGATGCTGATCTGCGAGATGGCAGCATATTACCGCTCGAAGGGGATGACGCTGTATGATGCGCTCCTGCGGCTTTATGAACGACATGGATATTATCTCGAGGATTTAGAGTCGGTGACGCTTGCCGGAAAAGAAGGCATGGAGAGGATTCAGAGGATTTTAGAGAGCTTTCGCAGAGAAGTGCCGGATCAGATTGGGGGAAAAAAGATCGCCATGTTCCGGGATTATCGGTCAGGAAAAGGAATGCATTTGCTGACAGGTGAGGTGGAGCATCTGGATCTGCCCAAATCGGATGTGCTTTATTTTACATTTGAAGATCACAGTTGGTTTTGCATCCGCCCCTCCGGCACCGAGCCGAAGGTAAAGGTTTATTTTTCCATCGTAGAGAAGAATATGGAAGAGGCGGAGAGGCGGCTGAAAGCGGTTAAGGAAGATGTGATGGAGCGCATTGAAAGGATTCCTTGATCAATAATCAATGGGGTCAGGCTTGAATGATTTCCTTCAGGGGCATGTCTATTTTCGAAGAATTCACGGAAAGCGCATCTG
>JAMNXX010000242.1 GCA_023623095.1 Bacillota bacterium
TGCTGCGCCTGAATATGACTCCTGAAAATATACGGATGCGGGATCATGAAAAAGAGGAATTATCCCATTATAGCAATGCGACAACAGATATTGAATACAAGTTTCCTTTTGGTTGGGGAGAGTTATGGGGAATTGCAGACAGAACCGATTTTGATTTAAAGCAGCATACTCAGCATTCAGGTGTTGATTTAAGTTATCAGGATCCAGTGACAAATGAGAAATACATCCCCTATTGCGTAGAACCTTCCGTAGGAGTGGATCGGTTGACTTTGGCATTTCTGATCGATGCATATGATGAGGAGACATTAGAAGATGGAACGGCAAGAGTGGTATTAAGGCTGCATCCGGCACTTGCTCCTTATAAAGCTGCCGTATTGCCACTGACAAAAAAATTAAGTGAGCACGCAGAGAAATTGTATAACACATTGAAGAAAAAGTTCATGATAGATTATGATGTAACAGGCAGCATCGGAAAACGCTATCGAAGACAAGATGAAATCGGAACACCGTTTTGTATTACTTATGATTTTGATACACTTGAAGATCAGACGGTAACCATACGAGATAGAGATACAATGGAACAGGAACGAATTTCTATCGATGCGATTGAGAAATACATTGAAGATAGGTTAGATTTTTAAAAAATTTGTTTTATAGAGGTATTTTCAAAAAAAGAAAATACCTCTATTTTATTTATAAAAAAAGTAGCAAAATAGAAGAAAATTTGTTAAAATGAATGATAATAATATAGCATATATAAATATAGTATGTCATATTTTTAAATTTAGTGAGAGAGGTGATACCCATAGAGTTTACAGAACGTCAGTTAAAGATCATCGATATTGTGAAATCCCATGAACCGATCACCAGTGAGCAGATCGCAAAAATGCTGAAAGTAACAAGAGCAACATTAAGACCGGATCTGGCAATATTAACGATGTCGGGGATTTTGGATGCAAGGCCGAAAGTAGGGTATCTTTATTCAGGAAATAATCCTATTAATTTAATTGCAGAACGGATTAAACAGATAAAAATAAAAGATATTAAATCGATGCCTGTAGTCGTAGATGAACAGACAACATTGTATGATGCAATAGTTACACTTTTTTTAGAAGATACAGGAACTATTTTTGTATTATCAAACGGGTATCTTGCAGGGGTTGTATCAAGAAAAGATTTTTTGAAAAACATTATGGGTGGTACAGATATTAATAAAATTCCTGTAGGACTCATTATGACAAGGATGCCCAATATCATTGTAGCTTATCCTTATGAAACAGCACTAGAGGCTGCGATAAAGATTATTGATCATGAAGTAGACAGCCTTCCGGTTGTTGAAAAAGAAAAAGTACAAGGAAAAGAGTATTATAAAGTTGTAGGAAGGATATCTAAAACAAATTTGACAAAAGTACTTGTTGAACTTGGGAATCAATAATGGAAGGAGAGGATTATCCCGATGGATCGCAGGCTGGTGATTTATGTGATTTCTGATTCGATAGGAGAAACGGGAGAACAAGTCGTGAAAGCTGCAATCAGTCAGTTTGATAATGCCAATTATGAGATTAGGAGGTTCCCTTACATATCTGATGAGGAACAGATCCTTGAAATTATCAATGAAGCAGCCAATGAAAATTCCCTTATTATATTTACGATAGTTATTCCATACTTAAGAGAATTATTGATAAAAGCTACTCAGAAGTACCATATCAAAGCTGTAGATTTAATGACGCCCATTGTGGAGGCTTTGATAGAAAGCTTGAATAAGGCACCAAAAAATGAGCCTGGATTGATACGAAAGCTAGATGAAAAATATTTTAGGCGTGTAGATGCAGTTGAATTTGCCGTAAAATATGATGATGGGAAAGATCCAAGAGGCATCAAAAAGGCAGATATTGTCCTGATCGGTGTATCTAGAACTTCTAAAACTCCGTTAAGCATGTATCTTGCTCATAAGAATTTGAAAGTAGCAAATGTTCCTCTCGTTCCTGAAGTACCTGTTCCGGATGAACTATTTCAAATTTCACCTAAAAAAATTATTGCTTTAACCACCAATCCGATTAAACTTAATGAGATCAGGCAAGAGCGTTTAAAAGCATTGGGTCTTAAAAATGAAGCCAACTATGCAAGCATGGAAAGAATTCTTGAAGAATTAGATTATGCGGAAAAAATTATGAAAAAAATAGGTTGTCCAATTATTGATGTATCCAGTAAAGCAGTAGAAGAAAGTGCAAGTATTATTTTAGATATCATAAAAAAGAATGGATATGAACAATAATTGAATTGTTAGAAGGAGGATTAAAAGCTCATGGAAAAATATGTATATTCTTTTGTTGAGGGAAATAAAGAAATGAAAGCCCTTTTGGGCGGTAAAGGAGCTAACTTGGCTGAGATGACAAAAATAGGACTACCGGTACCTCCGGGGTTTACGATTACTACGGAAGCATGCAATCAATATTATAAAGAAGGAAAGAAATTGAATGCCGCATTGATCGATGAGATCTTTGAGCACTTGAGTCAATTAGAAAAAAATTTGGGTAAAAAGTTTGGGGATATCAACCAACCGCTTTTGGTTTCTGTACGTTCTGGTTCTGTAATTTCTATGCCTGGAATGATGGATACCATCTTAAATTTAGGATTAAATGATGATTCTGTTCAAGGATTGGCTGCAGCAACCGGAAATAAACGGTTTGCATATGATAGTTATCGAAGGTTTATCCAGATGTTTGGAGATGTTGTGTTGGCGATTGAAAAATATAAATTTGATAAGATATTAGATAAAGTTAAAGAAGAAAATCATGTAGAGTTTGATAAAGATCTATCGGCGGAGCAGCTGGAAGCGATTATACGATCTTATAAAGAATTGGTTAAAAAAGAGTCTAGAAAAGATTTCCCGCAAGATCCAAAAGAACAATTGTTAATGGCTGTTCAAGCTGTCTTTGATTCTTGGAATAATCCTCGAGCAATTGTTTACAGGCAGCTTAATGATATCCCGAATCATCTGGGAACAGCAGTAAATGTTCAATCTATGGTCTTTGGGAATATGGGCGAAACATCTGGTACAGGAGTCGCATTTACCAGAAATCCTGCTACAGGAGAGAAAAAATTGTTTGGGGAATTTTTGATGAATGCACAAGGAGAAGATGTTGTAGCGGGCATTCGAACGCCTCAATCGATTGAAGAATTGCAGAAAGTGATGCCCAAAGTATATGAGCAGTTTTTAGATATTGCGCAATTATTGGAAAATCATTATAAAGATATGCAGGACATTGAATTTACGATTGAAAATGAAAAGTTGTATATATTGCAGACGAGGAACGGAAAAAGAACGGCTGCTGCAGCTGTTTCTTGTGCTGTAGATATGGTAGAGGAAGGAATCATCGACAAATCGACTGCGATCATGCGTGTAGAACCTGAACAATTGGATCAGTTGCTGCATCCGAATTTTGAAGAAGAAGCTTTAAAAAATGCTAAAAAAATTGCTCAAGGCCTACCTGCTTCTCCTGGTGCCGCGAGGGGACGTATCTATTTTTATGCAGAAGATGTTGTAAAAGCGGCTCAATCTGGGGAAAAGGCAATATTGGTTCGGTTAGAAACTTCGCCGGAGGATATTGAAGGAATGGTAGCTGCAGAAGGAATTTTGACGGCTCGGGGCGGAATGACTTCCCATGCTGCAGTTGTAGCAAGAGGCATGGGAAAATGCTGTGTTGCAGGCTGTTCAGAGATTAAAGTAGATGAAGAAAAGAAAGTATTCAAGGCAAACGGGAAGGAGTACAAAGAAGGAGACTTTATTTCTCTTGATGGAAATACGGGCAATGTTTATGAAGGAAGTATTCCTACACGCGAACCAGAACTTTCCGGGAAGTTTGGAAAACTAATGGAGTGGGCAGATGAGCTGAGAGTATTAAAGATCAGGACGAATGCAGATACGCCAAGAGATGCTGCCACTGCAGTTAAATTTGGAGCGGAAGGGATTGGGCTTTGTAGGACGGAACATATGTTTTTCCATGAAGAAAGAATTCCAGCTGTAAGGCAAATGATCGTTGCGAAAACAGTTGAAGAAAGGCAGAAAGCGTTAAACAAATTGCTTCCTTTCCAAAAAGAAGATTTTGCCGGCATATTTGAAGCGATGGGAGAAAGACCGGTTACAATCCGATTATTGGATCCGCCGCTACATGAATTCTTACCGCAAAAAGAAAAAGAGATCAAAGAACTGGCTGAACAAATGGGCATCGAATATGAAGAACTGAAAGAGACGGTTGAAGAATTGAAAGAATTTAACCCAATGCTTGGAC
>JAMNXX010000244.1 GCA_023623095.1 Bacillota bacterium
GTGTTTGAATGTTTATATCCGCAGTATACACAGTTGTTGACACAATAGCTGCTTACATACAGGGGAGCAAAAAGAACGATTCGCTTTCCGTAGATTTGCTCTTTGATCCCTCTGGCGGTTTGATACATCTCTTCCAGGATTTCTGGGTCGTTTACATTCAGCAAAACGGCTGCTTCGCGGTGAGTCAGGCCTTTGGCCTCTTTTGCTTTGTCCAGAATGCTTCGGACGAATGAAATATCTTTTGATTGTTTTTTCCCAAAGGATAAAGATTCTACAATTTCTTCATGCTGAATAAATTCTTTTGCGCTACATATTGTCATCATTTCCATCTCCCTTTTTATTTGTTTTTAAATCAATGGAATGGCATCGCCTCTGTCATCTGCGATTTGTCTGCCTATCTTTTGAATGTAGGATTCGATTTCTGCCTTTTCCTGCTTCAGATCCTTTTCCACAATGGATTTTTTTGGATAAATATCGTACAATTGCCGGTATTTGGAAGCTTGCACTTTTCTCATGATAACGTTTGCTCCGGCATGAAAAGCATTTTCCCGATTGTTTCTATTTTGTACTTCCAATGCGGTGGTGGCAGGCAAGTGCGTTCGTTTCAACAGGATTCTGGCTACAGCCAGCGCTTTTAATGTCAGCAATCCACTGCCTGCATGGTTTTCTCCAAGCGGGGTGGCGGGATGGGGGAGAAAAGGACCTATCCCTGCCATATCCACGTCCAGTTCTTTCAAGAGCAGGATATCTTTTGCAATGGTTGTAAGATTTTGACCGGGCAGTCCGATCATGAACCCGCTTCCAGGCTGATAGCCCAGCTTTTTCAACCATCTTAGGCATTGCAGCCTTTTTTTGAAAGAAGAATGAGGATGGAGGCGGTTGTATAAATCTTCATCGGCTGTTTCATGCTTTAATAAATATCGGTCGGCACCATCCTGCTTCCACTGTTTGTAGTCTTCATAGTCTCTTTCCCCGAGGCTAAGCGTAATCGCCACATCTCCAAGGGCTTTAATCCTTCGGATAAGGCTCGATATTTTTTCTCTCGTATACCAGAGATCCTCTCCGGATTGGAGGATGATCGTCTTGTATCCGATTTCGTAAGCTGCTTTCGCAGTTTCTACAATTTCATCTAACTCCATGCGGTATCGTTGAAGGGAACGGTTGTGGCAGCGGATGCCGCAGTAGAGGCATTCGCATCGGCAGTAGTTAGAAAACTCGATGATTCCCCGTAGATGAATTTTGTCTTTGCAGTATTCCTTTCTTGTATGATCTGCCACGGAAAAAAGATAATCTGTCTCTTTGCTTGCTAGAATCGCTGTGATTTCATCGATGGTAGCTTCGGAAGTTTCGTAAATCTTATCGATGATCGATTTTATATCCATGGATACCTCCTAAGCTTTTGTCAAAGCGGATTTGACATGAACATTTTTGATTTTGCCCAGTTTCCCGGTCAGTGCACTGATCTCGTCGGTTGTGCCATCGACGATTAAAGAAATCACAGAGATCTTCCTTTCTTTATACGGGATGCCCATCCTGCCTACGATGATCGCTGCATATTCGTGAAGGATGGTGTTGATTTTTTCAGCCTGTTCTATATCTTCCACTACGATGCCAACGACGCCTACGCGATTTTCCATATTGGTTCCTCCTTTTTTTATTTGCGATCCAAAATGAAATGATAAAAAGCCTTCCGTAAAACGGAAGGCTCGATTTTCTGAACAGCTTATAAAAAGGATCACAGCAGTGCTGCAGCTCCTTTCCCAAGCAATAACAGATAAAATACGATTTGAACTCCTTCCCTTTTACTCAGAAAAATTCTTCGTAATCAGGTGGATGATTGTGAATTTCCACTGCAGCAGAAAAATACTCCTGCAGCAGAAAAGATTGTTATCTTTATAACATATTATATTCCATTTATACGACAATGTCGAGAGGTTTAAACAAAAATATTGTAAAAAATTTACGTTTGCCCCCTCAATGATTTGCCTCGCAAATCGGGCAGGTCATGGCAGTGTATAAAAAATCCAAATTTACATATACTGAATATCGTGTTGAAAGATTTACAGAACCGGGATTGATAAAAAGGGTCTGAAATCGTGATATCAGAAAAGGGGAGTGATTGTCATGAAGGCAATAATTATGGCGGGCGGAAAGGGAACAAGGCTAAGACCCCTGACATGCGATATTCCAAAACCAATGGTTCCGGTATTAAATAAGCCGGTGATGGAATATTCCATCGAGCTGTTAAAGCAATATCAAATTACTGAGATCGCTGTGACAATGGCCTATTTGCCGTCTGTTATCATGGACTATTTTGGAAGTGGAGAAGAATGGGGGGTACATCTCCATTATTACATAGAAGAAGTGCCCCTTGGGACAGGTGGAAGCGTAAAAAATGCAGAGGATTTTTTAGATAATACATTTATCGTCATCAGCGGGGATGCTTTGACAGATATCGATGTCCGAAAGGCCATCGATTTTCACCAGAGAAAGAAATCGAAAGCAACTCTCGTATTGAAAAAAGAATCCGTTCCTCTTGAATATGGGATTATCATTACAGATGATGACGGACGCATCATTCGTTTTCTTGAGAAGCCGAGCTGGGGAGAAGTATTCAGCGATACGGTCAATACGGGGATTTACATATTAGAGCCTGAGGTTTTGGATCTTTACCAAAAAGGCGAAAATTTTGATTTTAGCAAAGATCTTTTTCCAAAATTGTTAGAAAGAGATGTCCCCATGTATGGGTATATTGCCCAAGATTATTGGAACGATATTGGCGATATCCCATCCTACATACAGACGCATTTTGATATCCTCGATGGAAAAGCCCGCGTCAAGATAAAAGGAAAAGAGATTGAAAAAGGGGTTTGGGTGGAAGAAGGAGTGCAGATGGAAGAAGGCGTATCGATAGCACCTCCTGTATATATCGGCAGGAATTGTACGATAAAGGCGCATGCCGATCTGAAGCCCTATACATTTATCGGAGACGGCTGTACGATTGGAGAAAGAACGAGGCTCAAGCGAAGCATTATCGGAAAAAACAGCATCATTGGAAGCGATACGACCTGTACGGGAACAGTCGTGTGCAGCAATGTTCAAATCAAAAATCGGGTTAATCTTTTAGAAGGTTCCGCAATCGGAACAGGAAGTATTTTGTCCGATGGCGTGACTGTGAAACCGAATATCAAAATTTGGCCGGATAAAAAGATCGAAGCCGATGTGGTCGTTCATCAAAATCTTGTTTGGGGAACAAAGGCTTCGAAAACGATTTTTGGCCATAAGGATGTTTCAGGAGATATCAATATCGACATTACACCTGAATTTGCATCACGATTGGGTTCTGCTTATGCATCCAGCCTTGAGCCGGAAAAGACGATCGTTGTTAGCAGCGATTGTTCCAATGCATCTCATATTATCAAAGATTCCCTTGTTTCAGGGATTTTATCTACAGGGGCAAATGTGATCGATATTCGAAAAGCAGCGATGCCGATCAATCGCTTTGCTGTCAGAGAAAACAATGCGGCCGGAGGCATCCATGTTTGGATCGATCATGTTGAGGAAAACCGGATTCACATTGAGTTTGTAAATGAAAAAGGGGCAAATCTAGACCGGAATACGGAAAGAAAAATTGCTTATTTATTCGAGCGGGAAGATTTTGAACGCTGTAACGCAGAAAAAGTAAAAAGGGCGGTAGAAATCGATAATTTTTCTTCATTTTATATGCAGGCTGGGGCGAAAATGATTCCCAATATTTCTCAAATCAGAAGAAGAAGCCCTAAGCTGATCCTTAGTTCAAGATGTAGAAATATTATCGATCTGGCAGCGCAGTTTTTGGAGTATATCGGATGTCAAGTACAGCGTGAATATGAGATGGGGCGCGAGAAAAGCGCTGAAAAATATTTAGAATCGATGAGCGAACAGGTGAAGCTGCAGAAGGCGGATATGGGGATTTTGATCGGAGAGAATGGAGAAAATCTCGTATTGATTGATGACAGAGGAAGAATCATTCAAAAAGAACAATATACCGTATTTGCAGCATTGATTTTGTTAAAAATAGGAATAAACAAAAAAATCGTCGTCCCTTATGCTTCCCCAAAAGCCATCGAAGATCTGGCGGAGCAGTACGGGACAGAAGTGGTACGAACGAAAACATCGCCTGCGGAGATTATGAATGCCATCCTGGAAGCCGGCGGAAATGAAGAAGAAAACTTTCTTCAATATATTTTTCACTTTGATGCGATTTTGGCAGCAGGAAAGATCATCGGATTTCTGGTTCAAAAT
>JAMNXX010000142.1 GCA_023623095.1 Bacillota bacterium
GCTGGAAACACATACGCGAAAGGCTTCTTTCCCTGCAAAATTCCCCATTGGCAGACAATACATCAGGATGCGGTTATCATCATCCGCTAATGTCGGAAATAATGTTTCTGCGCCTTTATATGCGATAGGACGAATATAGGTTGTGGTTCTGAAGTTGTTTTTCTTTAAAAGTTCAACTGTATAATCACACAATTCTTCTACCGTGTAATCAATATTGATATTCAATGCCTTGCAAGATTCTAAAAGCCTTTCGTAATGCTCTTTCATCCGAAAAACATACAATTGTTGCTGTTCCTCATCCCAGTATGCTCGGATTCCTTCAAAACAACCAAGCCCATAGTTAAAAGCTTTACTCCTTATGCCGATGTTGATTTCGTCCTCTTTTACAAATTTTCCTTGATAGAATGCATAATAGTCATTCATTTCCTTTTCCTCTCCTTATTCTAAAATGATATGATCAATTGGCGCTCCAGGTGGAACCATAGGGAACACATTGTCATTTTTCGATAAAATGCATTCTATAACCATGGCTTGTTCAGATTTTACAGCCTCTTTCAATGCCTCTTCTAAAGCCGCGATATCTTCCACCCGTTTTCCTTTTAATCCATATGCTTCAGCCAATTTCATATAGTCCACTTCTCCTGTGATATCTGTTTGTGAATATCGACCATCGCAAAATAATTTCTGCCACTGTCTCACCATACCCAATGCGCAATTGTTAAATAAAAGGATAATAATTGGTAAACGATATTTCGATACGGTAGCCAATTCATTACAATTCATGCGGAAACTTCCGTCTCCCGCAATATGAAGTACTCTTTTTTGTGGATTTCCGATCTGAGCGCCAATCGCTGCACCCAGCCCATATCCCATTGTCCCCAATCCACCGGAAGATATAAATCTCCTTGGCTCATTGAACTTCCAGTGCTGAGCCGTCCACATCTGATGCTGCCCGACTTCTGTAGTAACAATGACGTCATTTCCTAATATATTCTGCGCTGTTTCAAGAATCCCTTTTGCTCCAAAAGCATTTTTATTCTCCTCGGGCTTCCATTCCCACTGACGGATTTGTTTCAACCATTCCGTCCTCTCTTTATGGCGAATCTGATTTGTCAGTTCGGCAAGCAGTTTTTTCATATTCCCGACAAGGGATACATCCACATCGATGTTTTTTCCGATTTCAGATTTGTCAATATCAATTTGAATCAACTTTGCCTTTTTCGCAAATTGATCGGCTGCTCCAATGACGCGATCACTAAACCGCGCCCCTACTGCAATCACCAAATCGCTGTTGGATACAGCTAGATTGGCTGGCCTCAAGCCATGCATCCCCACCAATCCAAGGGATAAAGGATGCTCTCTTGGAAAACTTCCTAAGCTCATCAGCGTATTGACCACAGGAATATTTCCTTTTACGACCATTTCATAAAATTCTTTCGCTGCATCTGCAATAATAACGCCGCCTCCTGCATAAATGATCGGCCTTTGTGCTTTTTCGATCAGTTCAACTGCCTCTGCTATCTCTGCCCGGCGATATTTATTCTCTTTAAAGGCTTCTTCTGTCTCTCTATCTTCTTGATAATCTGTATATTCTGATTCTGCTAGAAATACATCCTTTGGAATATCGATCAGCACAGGACCCGGTCTACCGCTTTTGGCAATCATAAAAGCTTGATGGATCGTATCTGCAAGTTTATCTACATCTTTTACAAAAAAGCTGTGCTTTGTGATCGGCATCGTAATCCCGGTAATATCTACTTCCTGAAAGGAATCCCTTCCTAACAGATTCGATGCTACCTGCCCAGTTATAACAACTAACGGAACCGAATCCATATATGCGGTTGCAATTCCTGTGACCGTATTGGTTGCTCCCGGTCCGGATGTGACGATACATACCCCAACTTTGCCCGTGCTTCTTGCATAACCATCTGCCGCATGAGTCGCCCCTTGCTCATGGCACGTCCGTATATGTTCAAAGTGATCCATTTGGTCATATAATGCATCATAAAGGGGAATGACAGCTCCTCCCGGATATCCGAATATTTTATCTACTCCTTGTTCTTTCAAGCATTCCAATACGATTTGTGCCCCTGTCCGTTTCATATACACACCTGCCTTTTTGCTTTTTTGCGTCGTGGGCTATTATCAATTTCTATTTGAAAGAGGAGATTTTAATCTTTGATATGCCTGAAGATAAAAATCTCCTCTGTAATCATTCCAATATCGAGCAAACGGCTATCTATTATTTTTTTATCCAGCTCATCATGCTTCGAAGCCGTTTTCCAACCTCAACGATCGGATGTTCGAGCTCCTGTCTTTTTATTGCATTAAACACAGGTCGATTTGCCATATTTTCTGAAATCCAATTTTTCGCAAACTCTCCCATTTGGATTTCTTTCAACACTTTCTTCATTTCTTCTCTCGTATCTTGATTAACGATTCGCTTTCCAACCATATAATCGCCATATTCAGCTGTATCGCTTACACTATAGCGCATATTTTCAAACCCGCCTTCATAGAGCAGGTCCACAATCAGTTTCAGCTCATGCAAACATTCAAAATAGGCAACTTCTTCTTGATATCCTGCTTCTACCAGTGTATCAAATCCTGCTTTAATCAATTCCGTAACACCGCCGCATAATACCGCCTGTTCTCCAAATAAATCGGTTTCCGTTTCCTCCTTGAATGTTGTTTCAATGACACCTGCCCTTGCTGCCCCAATTCCTTTCGCATATGCCAATGCAACATCCATTGCTTTTCCTGTATAGTCTTGATATATAGCAACCAATGCCGGCACTCCTGCTCCTTCTTGGTACACTCTTCGAACCAAATGCCCCGGGCCCTTTGGTGCTACCATAAATACATCGATATTCGTCGGCGGAACAATCTGATTAAAATGAATATTAAATCCATGGGCAAAAGCCAATGCATCTCCTTCTTTTAAATACGGCTCCACCGACTCTTTATATACTTTTGCCTGTTTTTCATCGGGCAGCAATATCATCACAACATTACTGGATTGTACCGCATCTTTTACCTCCATCACAGTCAATCCGCTTGCTTCAGCTTTTTCCCAAGATTTACTTCCTGCATAGAGCCCTACAACAACATCCACTCCACTTTCTTTCAAGTTGAGGGCATGTGCATGGCCTTGGCTTCCAAATCCTAAAATAGCCACTCTTTTCCCTTGAAGAAATGCGATATCTGCATCTTGCTCATAATACATTTTTGCCATTCTCCATCTCTCCTTTGTGTATGATTTTTTATCTTTTACATAATACCGTTTGTACCGGTATTCTTTAGCGCTGCTTTTCTTAAAACTTCAGAATCTAATGTCTCCACTGCATCGAGCAATTCATATAAATTTGATTCTTTTGCTTTTGTCTTCGTCTTATCTCTTTTTCGCGAAAATGGTGTACAGTCTTCTATTTTAATGACCGCATGAACATTGATAAACTTCTCTATATTTTTTATAGCACGTTCAATGCTTCGATCTTCTTCCTCTGTCTTAATTGTCAGATGTGCCAGCGAAGGATCCGAAGCTACTTCTGACATGCTGATGCTTTTAATATGAAATTCCACCCTCCTTAAAAATCCTGTCACGCGCATCAGCACTTCTGGTTCATTGTTGACCAAAGCAAATATGACTCTATCCATCCTTAACCCTCCTTTTCTGTTCGATAAAAATTGAAATAAAACAGATTCATAAAAAAACTCTCGTCACTAAAACGCAAATATATTTGCATCTTAGGGACGAGAGTCTATACCCGTGCTACCACCCTATTTCACAATCCATTCACATGAATTGTCTCTTCAGGTCGAAAGGAACCTAATATCCTTTTAACCCTAGCCATATAACGGTGGCACTTCTATCAAACAGATAGAATCCCGGCCTCATTTACTCCAAAAATCGTTTCAATTCGGCAGTTCAGGAGTGATTATTCCATACTGATTTAACCCCGGCTCTCACCTTCCCCGGTTCTCTGTAGATAAAAGAGCAGTATCTTTCTCTCCCTCATTACTATTCAGCAATATTCAATTCAATTTATTTAAATTATTTAAAGTTATTTTACTATCTATCTGTCGATTCGTCAAGAATAAAATATTAAAATTTTCTTAAATTAATTTGTTTTATTCATGCTTGAAATTTGGACACGATATTTTCCAGAATCTGAGCAGCTTCTTTGTTCTCCTCAGTGCTTTGTTGGATATGGGCAAGGTTTTCAACGATTTCATTTGTTTTGATTGAAATATCTTCCACCCCTCCGGCTCCTTCA
>JAMNXX010000101.1 GCA_023623095.1 Bacillota bacterium
GTAGATGGATTGGTGCATATTTCTCAGATAGCCAATAGACATATTGCAAAAGCTTCTGAGGAGTTAAGCATTGGTCAAACTGTAAAAGTTAAAATTTTAGATGTGGATCAAGAAGCAAGAAGAATTAGTTTAAGCATCAAAGAAGCTGTAGAAGGCTCAAATGATGAATCTGAAAATGAAATCAAGGAATTTCATGAAGAAGAGTCAATTACGATAGGAGATGTAGTCAATTCTAAAGAAGAATAATTTGGTGGAATGTTTCAAATCATTTTCCGATCCATTCTGAATAATCAAAATAAGGAAGATCAATCTTCCTTATTTATGTTTTTATTTAAATATAAATGGGATAAGGAGCAGAGAAGCATGAAGGGCTATGAAAAATTTAAAGAGCAGATTTTAAAAAAAACAGGAATCGATCTTTCTGCCTATAAAGAACGTCAGATGAAAAGAAGGATTGATTCTTTAATTAATCGAAATAAATTTAATAGCTATGAAGATTATTATCAAGAAATCAATCGGAATCATAAACTTTTTGAAGAGTTCATTAATTATTTGACCATTAATGTTTCAGAATTTTATCGGAATCCAACACAATGGCAAATATTGAAAGATGAAATTTTCCCTCAATTATTAACACGCGATAAAAGATTAAAAATTTGGAGTGCTGCATGCTCAACTGGTGAAGAACCGTATTCACTTGTTTTGACATTAAGTGAATTGATTCCAAAAAAATTTATTCAAATTCTTGCAACGGACATCGACAAAGAGGCCTTAAATAAAGCAAAAATAGGAATTTATTCTTCTAGAAGTGTTGCAAATGTTCCTCCACATTTGCTTCGTCAATATTTTGTAAAAGTAGGAGATTCCTATCAAATTCATGATGAGATCAAACAGTGCGTTCAATTCCGCCAACATAATCTGCTTAGCGATCCTTATCCAGATAAATGTGATCTGATTGTTTGCCGAAATGTTTTAATTTATTTTACGGAAGAATCAAAAGATCAGATATATAAAAATTTTTATAATGCGCTGAAGGATGAAGGAATTTTATTTGTAGGAAGTACGGAACAAATTATTTTACCGGCAAGATATCGATTCCAATCCATTAGAACATTTTTTTATCAGAAAGAATAAATACGGCATGTATTGAATCCTACATTTTTTTACACAAAAAACAATTCTTCCTTGCGATTGGAGTAAATTTTTTGGGTTTATGAAAGTCTGAGTCAAGATTTGGATTAAATTGCTATCGAAACTTGATTACGACGAGAGGAACTCCCCCTATCGAAAAAGAATCATATAAAAAGCAAGGGGGATTGATAGGGGATGGATAAAAACAAAAAATATTCGATTTCAGAAGCAAGTGAGATAACAGGATATGATAAGCATGTTTTAAGATATTACGAGGAGGATTTTAACTTAAAAATACCCAGAACAGAATCGAATAGAAGATATTATACATATAAGGAAATAGAAACTTTTTTATATATTAAAGGGCTTCAAGAGAAAGGCTTAACCAACAAACAGATTAAGCTGATTTTAGAATGCCCTGAAATGCTTATACGGGAAACACAAAATGAGCTGGCTGTCTCCAGCATGGAAGATGATAAGCCTTTACCTCAGCATGTCGTTCCAAATTCAGAGCTCCGGGAAATATGTAATCAGATGGTCAACAGCATTGCTGAAAATGTGAAAATCGAGCTAGAAGAAACGAAGAAAGAAATTATTGATTATTTAGAACAAGGAATTCGGATGCGAGATCCTCTTGAAAATATGGAAAAAACAGAATGGGAGGACAAGGAAAAGGATGTATTGTTGTGTGAAAACGCTAGACTAAAAATGAAAGTAAAAGAAAAATCCTATGAAGTCGTACAGTTAAAAGAAAAAATCAATCAATTAAATCAAAAAAAAGTTCCTTTTTGGAAGAAGATATTTTTGTCCTCGTAAAAATTCAGCATATTGGATTATTACGCAAAAAAGAGCTTTTGCTGAAAACAAAAGCTCTTTTTATTTTCCTGGATACATTTCCAGAGCAGTTTTTAAAATTTTCATTGATTTCCTCAAATCTTCTTCTTTAAGAATATAAGCGATTCTTACCTCATCTTTTCCTAGACCTTCTGTTGCATAGAAACCTTCAGCTGGAGCTAACATGAGCGTTTCATTGTCCAGTTCGAAATCTCTAAGCAGCCAGATTAGAAAATCTTCTGCACTTGAAACAGGCAACTTTGCAATCACATAAAAGGAACCTGTCGGTTTTTCACAAATGACGCCAGGGATTGATTTCAACCCTTCATAAACGATGTCTCTTCTCTTTTGATATTCCTCCCTGACTTTTTTAAAATAATCTTCTGGTAAATTATGGTAAATCTCTGCAGCACCAATTTGTTCAAGCGTAGCAGAACATAATCTCCCTTGGCATAATTTTAATATTTCTTCTATCAATTTTTTATTTTTACATAGGATAGCTCCGATTCTGGCACCACAAGCGCTAAATCTTTTAGAGATACTATCTATTAAAATCACTCTATCTTGAATTTCTGGAATATTTCCAAAGCTGATATATTCTAATCCATCATATACGAATTCTCTATAGACTTCATCGGACAAGATAAATAAATCATGTTCTTGTGCTATCTCTGCAATACATTGAATTTCATCTTTTGTATACACAACCCCTGTAGGATTGCCGGGATGTGTTAAAAGAATTCCTCTAGTCCGATCAGTAATCGCTTTTTCTATTTGCTCTTTTGGTGGTAAATGAAATCCGTTTTCAGCTGTAGTTACGATCGGTACGATATTTACATCTACAGCAGATGCAAAAGTATTATAATTCGAATAAAATGGTTCAGGAATAATGATTTCATCACCAGAATCTGCGATTGTGATCAGAGAGAATAAAATTGCTTCACTTCCTCCATTTGTAATAAGGATTTCATCTTCTTCAAAGTACATATTATACCTTCTGTAATATTGAGCGATCCCATCGATTAATTCAGGGACTCCTTGAGAAGCGCTGTACTCCAGTACGGGCCTGTCGAAGTTCATGATAGCATTCATGAAATTAGCCGGTGTTTCGATATCCGGTTGCCCGATGTTTAAATGATATACTTTTTTCCCTTGTTTTTTTGCGTTTGCAGCATAGCGAAACAACTTTCTAATTGGGGATTGTTGCATTGTTGTAATTCGTTTTGAGAAATTCATTAGAGTGCCTCCTACTTTGTTTAATTTTCTTTGTTTAATCATGAAAATAAAAGTTCATTTTTTTATAATATCACAAATAAAAAGAGAATTATAGTATTTTTGTTGTGAAATAGATTTTTAATACTCACATCTTAATAGAAACAACTTAAAATGTTTGAATCAGTAGAAGATAAAAAATAAAAACAGCTAACCTTTGGAGTTTATGATATGGTTTATGGTATAATATTTCTTATACTGTATAAGACCTTTTCAACCAGGAGGAATTACCAGGAGGAATTATTGTATGAGACTTGTACCGATTTATGCCATTAAAGATGGGGCTTTCCTCGCACAAAATTTATATAATGAAAATGGCCAGATACTCTTGTCGAAGGGCGTAAAAATAAATGAACGATATAAGAAAAAAATAAAAGAACATGGTTTCAGTATGGTTTACATCCTTGATGAATATAGCCAAAATGAAATTGAAGACGTGATTAAGCCGGAAATACGTCAAAAAATGGTTCAAACAATTAGAAGTACATTTAATACACTGACAGAATTCAATTATCAAAATGCCAATGCATATAAAAAAGATAAGCTTGCTGAAAACGTATCTAAAAATATTGAAGCTATACAGGATATTGCAAATAATATAGTTGAAGAAATATGCTCCCAGCGAAATATTATGATCAGTCTTGTAGATATCAAAAATAGTGATAGTTATACATATCGTCATAGCGTCAATGTAGGAATTTTGTCTTTGGTATTGGGAATTAGCTATGAGCTCAACAAAAATGATTTATGTGATCTCGTGATGGGAAGTATCCTTCATGATATCGGAAAAGTATTTATTCCCAATGAGATTTTAATGAAAAAGGGGAAATTAACTCCAGAGGAATTTCAAATTATCCAAGAGCATCCAGCCAGGGGATTTCATTATCTAAAAGATTATAGCAATTTAAACGCCAAAGCAAGAATTATTGTATTGCAGCATCAGGAAAGAATCGATGGTTCCGGCTATCCTTATGGTTTAAAAGGAGATCAAATTTATATTT
>JAMNXX010000331.1 GCA_023623095.1 Bacillota bacterium
GTATCCTCCTTCGATACATACGACAAATATATTCGGATACGTCTGCTCTAAGATACCTTCTCGTATGCATACCTTCTTCCGTCCCTTATTTGCCTTTAACCTTACTTTTTCACCGACAAGGCTTTCTACGTTCTTTTTGATCTCGGCCAGGTTATTATTGTTATTATTGATGGCCACCCCTTCACCTTCTTTCAATGAATGGAAATTATACAGAATACAAAAGTAGTATATCACAAAAAATATCACATGTCAAGCTTTAACATAATATCTTATAATCGTTTCGCTTTATTGTCAATATGCGCTGTTTGGAATAAACTCGATTTTTCTTCGGTTTTTTCCCTTTAAATTTATTTATTTTTTTTATTCCTATAAAAAACGGCCTTATTCATACGAATAGTAGCGGATAAGGCCTTTTACGATCGCCGATGCTGCCTTTTTCTGAAATTCCGGCTCCTTTAATTTCCTTTCTTCTTCAGGATTTGTGAGAAACGCAACTTCTATCTGCAGGACGCTGCTTCGGACTTCTCGAAAAAGATAAAAATCTGCAACTTTCACTCCTCTCGGGACCGTCTGCAGTTCTTCTGCCATCTCCTCTAGGATCGCATTTGCTAAAATCTTTCCCTCTTCGTCTCCTCGCGAATAGTAAATTTCGGTTCCTGAAATATTGGGGTTTGCAAAAAAATTTTGATGGATGCTCAAAAAAAAGTCAGGATTTCGTTTGTTCGCTAACTCCGCCCTCCTACTCAGCGATAGATAAACATCCTGTGTTCTGGTTGCATATGCTTCTGCGCCCGCTTCCTTTAAGAGCTTCAAAAGTTCCAATCCAATCGCCAGGTTGACATCCTTTTCCCGCAATCCTTCAGGTCCTACCGCGTCTTCCGTGCTGTCTCCACCATGCCCCGGGTCTACAATGATCACTTTTCCGCTCAGCGGTTTTTCTTCATCCGGCTTTTGAATCTTTTTGATTTGAATTCCGGTAAAATAATAGTTTAAAATTTCCTCTGCTTTTTTTCCTTCTTTTCTTGCCATCGTTTCTGCCCCGTACTGGCAAAGCCCCATGCCATCTCCTTTTCCCTGAGTTTCTATTTTTATCCCGGTGGACTGCCAACCAAATCTTGTTGAATTTAAGCCAAGATATTTCATGATTTCAATGCCTTTAAATTTTGTTCCTCCGATCTTCATGCTGACAATTCTTCCATCTTCATCCCTCTCAACATCTTCAAAAATAGATTCGACCTCTGTATCGGTAGTCGGTGTGGCTTTTAGGAATTTAATATTGAGCCTTTCTTCGATTTCCTCCAGTGTAAATTCCTGCGTTCCGCGATAATAAGGGGATTCTTTACAGTAATCACATAATACTTTTCTTAAGTAAAGCACCTTGTTGTCTTGCACTTGTTCTGAATTTTCAGTTGATCCGCCACAGGTAGAGTGAAACTTTGGATCGATGGGTTTATTGTTGAACGTGATGATCTTGTCTTTCGTCTCCTCTTCTGCTCTACTCAATTTTTCCCAATTTTTTTCAAAGTTTTCTTTCCATTCTTTTTGAAGCTCTTCCTTGCTCTTCCAGGTTCCGCAGTGTCCATCGGTACATAAATCTGCCCCCTTGTGCTTTTTGCATCCGGTTCCTCCAAAGTGCCTGCATCTTCGGATAATCCAGGTTCTCGCGATGATCGTTTGTGCCTTTAAAGCTTCTATTTCAAAGGATATGGGGATTTGCGTACCAACCATCTCCTTAACTAATTCGCAAATGGGTCTTGAATCGATCCTTTTTTGAGTATGATCATATACCTTGATATAAATTGGTTCATCCCCTTTCATCCGTTTTTTCACCCTCCTTATTCGGGAAGCCAAGTCTTTTGACAATGATTTAAAGCTTATAAAATCCGTGCGTTCTAAACAATCAGCAAGTGTGGATTGAAGGGGATAGAAAAAAAGATGCCCTTCTGATGCATCTCATGGTATCGTTTGGGATATGCCCAATTCAAAAACAAAAAAGGGATGCCTTTGTGCATCCCTCATTAACAATTTTCTTTCGATTTATCAACGAAAGAACGATTGAACGTTATCGGACTCGACCGACTTATGAATAATTGTGATTTAAAATCGATTATCTTTCTACAATCATTGCCGTTCCTTGTCCGCCGCCGATACAGAGCGTAGCCAATCCTGTTTTTGCATCTCTTCTCGCCATTTCATAAATCAAAGTAACCAGGATTCTCGCCCCGGAGCATCCAATCGGATGGCCTAAAGCAATTGCGCCTCCGTTTACATTTGTTTTTTCAGGATCCAAGCCCAGATCTTTCACAACTGCGATAGATTGTGCGGCAAATGCTTCATTTGCTTCAATGAGATCCAGATCTTCTACTGTTAATCCAGCATGTTCCAATATCTTTTTCGTAGCTGGAACAGGGCCATATCCCATAATGCTCGGATCAACGCCTGCAGAACCATAGGATCGAATCGTGCAAAGCGGTTTGATTCCTAATTCATCTGCTTTTTCTTTCGACATGACAACAACCGCTGCCGCCCCGTCATTGATTCCAGAAGAGTTTCCAGCAGTAACCGTACCGTCTTTTTTGAATGCAGGTCTTAATTTTGCCATTTTTTCAAGGGTGGAGCCAAATCTCGGATGCTCATCTGTATCTACGACAATCGGATCGCCTTTTCTTTGCGGAACTTCTACCGGAACGATTTCATCTTTGAATTTTCCTGAAGTAATCGCTGCTTCTGCCCTTAATTGGCTTCGTAGAGCAAATTCATCCATCTCTTCCCTTGTAATATTCCACTGCTCTACGATGTTTTCCGCAGTGATTCCCATATGATATTTATTAAAGATATCGAACAGTCCATCATGAACCATGTAGTCGATCATTTGTGCGTCGCCCATTCGTGCTCCCCATCTTGCTTTGGGTACCAAATAAGGTGCTGCACTCATGTTTTCTGTACCACCGGCTACGATAACATCTGCATCTCCTAATTTGACAATTTGTGCTGCCAAACTAACTGCTCTGAGTCCGGAACCACATACCTTGTTAATCGTGAAGGAAGGAACTTCTTTTGGAATTCCTGCAGCCATCGATACTTGTCTTGCAACATTTTGTCCAAGCCCTGCTTGCAGTACATTTCCCATGATAACTTCATTGACCATTTCCGGTTTAATACCGGCTCTCTCCATTGCTGCTTTTACAGCAACAGCTCCCAATTCTACTGCTGAAACATTAGACAGGCTGCCGCCGAATGCGCCGATAGGTGTCCTTGCTGCACCAACAATAACGACTTCTCTCATGAAAAATAACCTCCTCATTTTTTTGTTTGTTAGTATTTGAAATAAAAAGAATAAAGCAAAAATTCTAGTTTATGAAGTATACTAACTACATGGTTTGCTCTTTTACCATGCAATTTCTTTGCCAAGTTTGATGTTTCTTGATGTTTTTCGAATTTTAGAAATCTATTTTAAAATTGGGGAAAAAAATTAGGTTTGAAAACGATTACTTGATAATTATTTAACTATTTTCTCTGGTAGGTTTCAGTTCGGAAAAGTGTTCTTGCTTTCGTTTAAGACTCATTTTGTGCGGTTTTCAATACATCATGTATTGATTTTTGGACAGTTTATTGATTTTGTCTGAAAAGCATATCGGATTTCTATCTTCTTTTCTCTAAAGATTTGAATTTGGCTGATAAGTGCTTTTAAAACTACTTCGTTTATGATTTCTATATTTAAAATTTTTTGTATCCAATCTCTTAGATTTTGTTCCTGGCATTGATATATTTTTGTCATTCTTTCTTTTTCTTTCCGAATCAACTCTCCTTCTGCTTGAATCTCTTTTAATTTTCTCGAATATACTTCTTCATCGATCTTTCCCTTCATCCAGACATCTGCAAGTCTCTCTTTCCTGCGCATTAGCTCTTGCAAATATTTTTCGTTTAATTCGATATCCATTGCATGATCTCCTTCTTTTTTTTGCATCACAATTTTTTCTAAAATATCTTGTTCGGAAATCTGTACATTTATGAGGTTTTTCAATTCGGATCGGACGATTTCTTTTAAGTGTTTCTCTTGGATATAGCTTCCACGACAAAATTCTTTTCCCATCTTATTTACCTTTCCGCAAATATATGCCCTCTTCCCTTTTTTATAATGCATGCTTGAACCGCATTCTCCGCAGATCAGCAAATCTGAAAAAAGGTTTTTGGATGCAGGCATTCTTTTTTGTTTCTTTTTCTCAATCAGCTTCT